>CAYTMN010000021.1:12873-16808 GCA_964438925.1 uncultured Candidatus Peribacteria bacterium | reverse complement strand
ATTTTTTATTCATTGTACCAGTTTTTCAAACGACTTTGGAGTTGAGGTAACAAGATTGTGAATCTCAGAAGTATGTCCATGAATAGAAAAGACAATACTATCTAGTACATCTAAGTCATAGAATTTCTTTGCAAATTCATAGTCTGCAAGTCTATTTCCATTGGTAACAAGATATACATGCCTAAAATTTAAAGTTTTTATAAACTTCATAATCACAAAAAAGTCCTTTCGTATAGTTACTTCTCCACCAATAATTTCCAGTATCTCAGTTCCATTTTTCTTTGCAAGAGCAATATCGGTAAGAACTTCTTGAGTAGTTCTGTTTATTTCCCTTTTATTGAGATCTATACAAAAACGACATATATTATCGCAAGCATATCACACAAATATGACTGTCTTCTTCCCTGAATCTCTATATTTTACATCAGATATTGGTTGAAATCGGAAATTGTCAGTGTTTTCTATAACTCTTAGGTGTTCAATATCTTTTTTAAAAAATGGTTGAATTTCCTCTTCTCCATTGAACTCAGAGTATGCTTCATGAATTCACATGCAATACTTTGAAAGCTTACAGGCACTACATTTCCCTGTAAATACTATTTCGTGACTTGGGAGCGTCCTCCACATGTACTTCCAAAGTCATGTATCTTTTACGGTACACAGTGGAAAATGATACAGTCTAAACTTGTCTCTTCCAAACTTTTCTCACCACTTGAGAAAGGTATTTGAATTTGCGGCAAATACAGTGTTATACGTCACTCTTGTGAGGTCGATATTATCAATAGCTTGGCCTTCAAACTCCATCATAATGGAAACAACACTATCTACATCTGGAAAGTATTTGTATATAAGTTCATACATTTTATCCAAAAACTTATAATTTTGTCACTGGATAATGATGCGAAGTTCAAGAGTTTGATTTTTAAATTTTCTGTATTTTAAAGCATTGAGTATCCCTTGAATCAGCTCTTCCCAAGCTCCTTTTTTTCTCACTATTGCCTCGTGTGTTTCTTTGTTATATCCATGAATCGGAAACACTAAATGATAGTTATCAATCGTTGATATCTTTTTTGTAAATTCTTCGTTTGCAAATCTGTCTCCATGAGTGAGTTGTACGAGCTTACTATTTGGGAATTTTTGCCTAAGATATTGGAGTATTTCAAAGTACTGAGGATTGAGTGTTGGCTCTCATCCTGTAATAGTCCAGTCTTCTTTTAGATCTGGAAATCTATGAAAATTTCGATCATCTCCTGCAGCAAATGCATCTATCCTTTTTTTTATATTTTCAAAAGAGTATCACGCGTACGTATACTTATAGTCTGCACTATTGGAACACATAGTACATTTATGATCACAAGATGGCCAAAGAGCTATATCAGGCATAGGTACAAGTTGGAAGTATTATACACTCAAATACTTAAAGTAAAAACTTTCTATATATCTTCTGCTAGCTCATTTATAAGCCATTTAAAGAGTGGGAATTCTTCCCCTTCTAGAGAGTATAGTTCAAAGTTTTCATGAAGAAACAGAATGAAAAAATCAAAAATGTTGTTTGCTTTTAGCTTCCTAGCTTTTTTATCATCTTCTGTGTATGGTTTATTTGTGGTATCTACTATCTTACTGAGAAATATTTCATTTTTTCCTAGGTCAAAAAATTGAGAAAAATTTGAAAGTGTACTATAGGTTTTTCTTCCAAAAAACTCCATATCTACTGTAAGTTTTTCATTTTTACATTTTAGGGAATATCCGTTTGAAAAATCAACACTTCATTTTTTGAAAAAGTACCAAAAAACGAGCATACTCATAGTTTTATGGTTCTTGAGAGTAAAACCGCTGAGTGCTACTATATTTTTGATTATCATGAGTATATTTTTGTCTGTCACTTGTTGCTTCATTAAGCTTATTGTTATCAACAGAGAGTCTTGGTATCTCTCGTCATCGTACCTCATAAAACTTTTTATGATTGAGTTATCTTGCATCATCATTTTTTTTATTTAGTTAGAAGTATGCTTTTTCACGAGATCCTCCATTTGCCTAAGATGCTTTAGCATAAGCTTTTGATAGAAAAGATGCATCAGTTGTGGAGAAGTAGAAAACTTTTCTCAGGCACAAGTTTTTGTACAGTTATTTGCATACTCTCACTTGAGATATCCTTCAGGGTCTTCAAGTTGATGCTCTCCGGGGATCTCCCAAGTACATCTGTACCACTTTTTACTTTTTTGCCTGTTATAACAGTACGTTATCTCCGTGTTTTCTAAAAGATCATTTTCATGACGATACTCTGTATCGTAAAATGTGTATACTTTTTCAAACACTTCAAGTTCGTATTTTTCAAATATATGTTTGATTTTTTGTACTTTTTCAGCGAAAAGAATTACGTCTTCTTTTGTATAAATATCTCCTTTTTGAAGTAAAAATGAAAATTTTAATTTTCTGAAATCTATTGATTGTAGAAAGTCTTCAATATCAGTGTCAATTTTATGAAAGTTAAATTTTCATATGATCCAATTTACTTTATCTATTTTGTCATGATATTTCTCTATAATGGTAACAATGTTTTTTTTATAGGGATGCTGCTTACTTTTGAACCCATAGTACTCAGGAGGATAACCACTAAAAGAAAGAGTCATATACCCTATTTCATCCATCAAATCATGATAGACAGAAGATCCTATGGATGTGAGGTTAATCATTGATTTTTTGAATCCTATCTCTCTTAGTTTTGCAATAGTCTTAAGCATTTCATCTTGTCTATATGGTTCTTGCCCCATAAGTTTTATAAGTCGTATCTCTTCGTGTCTCCTCGTTAGAAATTCAAATAAAGCCTCATTTTCTCCGTCCATAGAGTCTATCATAGGCGTTGATAAATTGCAGAAACGACATTTATTCGTACATCCAAAGAGATTGTCGTACCAAATGGTGAGTACTATATTTTTAGCTCCTGCTTGCTTCATATTGGCTTATTAGGTTAAAGTGATCTCCGGAACATCCATTTCCGTTATAACTACATTTACTACAAAGCTCTGGAACTTTTTCTTTCTGAATTTGGAGTTGTTCTATCCTCTCATTTACATCTTTCTCATATGCTTCATAGTCTAGGAAAGAAAAAATAGATGGGGTTTCTAAAAACGTATTTTTTTCTAAGTTGCACAGTACGGTTGTTTCTCATGTATTTTTTACATGAAGCTCTATACTTTTTGCCATATCTGTCTTCCCCTTTATAAAAAAATCTTTTACGTTACTGTATTGTCCCTCATTTATTTCAACTCCATAGTCCATCAAGCATAACATAAACCCTCAGAGATTGATTTTTATATTTTTCTGTATACAAAAATCAAAAAACTTCATCATATACTTCATCGCTTTTTTTCTCATATCATAGTTCATGTAGTCCTTTTTTAGGTGACTTGGATGAGGAAAAGCTACTTCAAATGAAGGAAAGAGTCATGGAAAGAGAGTAAACCACTTTAACAGAAACCAAACATCCTTTTGGCAAGCTTCAAGCGAATGTAGTAGTCATAGAAAGATTACTTTTTTTCTAATCCCATTTTGATATAAGTACTCCATAAACTCTTGAGCTTCGGTATTCCGAGTTTGTGCAAAAGGTTCTTTACCTACAGGAAGATGCAGTCCAATATGTTCTATAGTTCCATCTTGAAGTCTTGAGAGGATTATAGGATACTTTTCTTTCGGTATTCTCCCATTTGAAAGCAGCACTACTTTTTCTCCTAACTGTGAAAGATGTTCTAAAAACTCTCAAAACTGGGAATACAATGTTGGCTCTCACCCTTCTAAGAAAAAACGATAGTTCCTCCCTTGGAGTCAGTCCCTGTAAAAAGAAACTGCTTTTTTAAGTTCACTTATTGAAAACTCTTTTTCACTATAAGGAGCATACTGACCACAGTATGTACATCTGTTGTTACAATCATCGGTGA
>CAYTMN010000021.1:3931-12773 GCA_964438925.1 uncultured Candidatus Peribacteria bacterium | reverse complement strand
CTATAAGGAGCATACTGACCACAGTATGTACATCTGTTGTTACAATCATCGGTGAGCATAAGATGAATGCAGAAAAATTTATCTTTCCTCAAAAGATGATTCTCTATCATTTTCTATTTGAAATAATTTTAAAATGGTCTCCAGAGCATCATTGTAAGAAAAAATTACACTGTGTACACTCTTTTGGCATATGTGTAAAATTTTTATGGTATAACTTCTCTATTTCTTCATTTATTTCTTTTTGAAACACATCAAAAGAGCCATAAGAGAGCATAGGTTTTGAAACGAGATATGAAGTATCTGAAAGGTTACAAATTATATTTGCAAGAAATTTTGTATCTATATGTATTTCCATATTGCTACTTATATCAACTCTCTTTGAGAGGAAGTATTTTTCTAGTTGATGTTGTTCAGAAGAATCTCATTTGAGGATGCAAGGGAGTGTTCCATCCATAATTGGCATCACCTCTTGTTTGAGCATATACATATATGCCTTTGAAACGTGTTTCATCAAATGAATTCTCCCATCAAAATCTATATGGTTTCTTCAAAGAGTACTTGGGTGTGGGAAACAATAGCTCATCCCTAAGGTACACTCTGGAAAAGCTCTATGGTTCGTAAAAATACCCAATATATCTTTGAGTGTAAGATCTGGGCTATATAAGAGCCCAAGATAAATAATTTTTGCTCATATTTGTTTTTCTGAAGCATAGGTCAAAAAATCTGCTATTTCTTTTTTCCAAATTTCGGCAAAAGGTTCGTTTCATATTGGAACATGGAGTCATATATGCTTTATCGTTCCATTTTTTACGTATTTTACGAGGGTATCATAGTGTTTTTTTGGGACTCTTCCGTTGGTTAAAAGTACGACTGACTCTTTTTTACTGGAGACATACTCTAAAAAATCTGCAAGATGCTCATAAAATGTTGGTTCCCCTCCCTCTAAAAAGATTTGTCTTTTTTCCTTTTTCGTTCCATCTACTAAAAAGTCTACGAGCTGTTTGAGCTTTTGAAGTTCCACATCTTGTGAAGAATACTCAGTAAACTGCTGACAATATGTACAACGACTATTACAATAATCTGTCAGCATAATATGAAAGCTGAAAAACGTATCAGGTTTGAGTTGATATTTATGTAACATACGGTAATATAGGTTTGAAAAAGTATATCGTAAAGCTAAATAAAAACAATAAAATGCGTAGAGTCCTTTTGTGAGTAAATATTGTTCTGTTATTTATAGCTACGATGGGGACTTGCTATGCGGTTCCTGTACCAATTTTTTATGTTTGATATGAGGTCATCTACTTTCTTATCCCTTTCATACTTTCCTTATCTGGAACTCTCTTTTTCTTTTTTAAAAAAAGACTCAATATCATAAATTTGGCTCTTATTTGCTCCAGTATCTTATTGTACACATTTCATTTTGTCATCACAAAAACAACTATATTGTGAGTATTTGAAATATTTTTTATGTGTGGTGTGCTCTTACTCTCAGTACTCTCTTTTCACAAATGACTTCTCATAAAAACACTTATTTTTGTACTTTCAGTCCCTATCCTTTTGGTAAATATAAACTCCACGATAAATGTGGGTCATTTTCTCCTTTCCTATCAAGATATAGAATGAAGTCTTAGCACATACTGAATTGAGACAAGCATTGATTCTATAAAAGATTCTCAGATCATACTTTCCCTCCAAGATGAGTCTATAGCAAAACTTGTCATCGTGAGAAATAAAAGTGGTTGTAATCTACACTATAGATATGATTGTGCCTACTTTGTACAGTGATGAAAGACAAAAGAAGCTGATATCGTTACCAAAACTATTTTAGAATAAAATGAATACCTCTCTCACTCCTGTTTTCTGAGTAAAAGCTGCAAGGCTCTTGCAGTTGCAAAGTCAGTGACTTCGTATACCTAAAACACTTGTAGTTCAAGAGCTAGGCGATATACGTTTGCCTATTTTTTCCTCAAACCAATACATCGTTCGTCCAAGTTACTATGATGAAGATGGGAAACTCACAAAAGCTGGATTTTACAAAAGTATCATCGTACAAAATTTACAAGAATGTATCGATACCTATACAGACCAATGATACCATATGTTTTCTCGAGATGGGAGCAAACCTCAAGCAATCATAGTACAAGAGTTTATCAAGTGAGACCTATGGGGGGTATACTTTACAAAAAATCCAACAAATATATATGAACCAGGTCTGTATGAAGTAAGTACGGAATATGAATGAGTTACAAAGGGGTTTAGTGGGAAAAAAGAAGTGCTTCATAAAAACCTCGAGCAAGAACTTTATGCCCTATGAGACGTGTTAGAAAAAACGTTCTGATGCCCTCAAGATATAGAGTTTGTCGTGCAAGGTAAAGCTATATATTTGCTGCAAAGTAGAGATATCACCACTTGAGACCTAGGAGTTGCAGGAAACTATACCAAAACTTGATGGTATAGAAATATAGACAACGGAGAGTTTCCAGAAATAAAAGTTTTTACATACTCATTTCTACAACACATCATCGACTGTATTCTTATATCAAGTACATCGTTATTTTGAAAGCGCATTATACTCAGTAAAGAGATCTCTTTGCCTTATTTTTGAAAATTTTTAGCTCTCTATAAACATTACCTTATAAAAAAGAACCTCTATTCTTTTTTGAGAAACATGCTTTTTTGGCAGAAGCTTGATACCTCTTTTTTAAAACAGTATTTGGTTTCAAATATATACAGTCTCGATATTCTCTCACAAGAAAATATTTCAAAACGATTTTGTTCTATTGCGCTTCCGTACAAGACCAACCTGACAACTCGTTTATTTTTAAAAACTTTAGAACTCAAGCATCTCGCTTTTCTAGAGCTTTGAAAGTGTAGAAAAAATATTCAGAAAAAAAATACATATTGAGCAAACATACATTATTTGACCATTGATGAGTTCTGCAAGAACACAGAGTCTGAAAACCATGCACTCATAGGGAAAAGAAAAAAAATACAATCAAACTATAGAGATGCTGCGTCAATATACATAAAAAACTCTGCAATACTTTCTAGGTCATCTCAGAGTCTTGATACGAGTGTTATTTGTAGCTGAACTTTGCAATGAGTTGTGTGAAATGCGCAAGATATAGAGGCTGGGAAAGCTACCATCCTGAAAACCGAGAACCTAGACTTTCAGATATATGACTATATAGATAGGTTAGAGTGAGTAATTGCAAAAAATGGAAAAGTACTAAGCCATACCGCTATTGTTCTCAGAGAGATAGGGATTCCTGCTACCATAGATAGTTCCTTGTATACAAGAGTACAGCGATGAAAGAAAGTACATGTTAATATATAGGTTTTTTTCTAGAGTCTGGAATATACCCATCAATAAGTACGTACTTTTGCCCTACTTCCTTCAAAACTGAATTTTTGAGTAAATTATTGAAAACCTCATACTCACTTCTTGAACACTTAGTCCCACATCAGAGCATTTTACTCCTTTTTTCTTCGATTTCTGGTATAGAATCTTTATAGAGATCTCAGAGAAACTCAAAGTTTTCTTCTATAAATTTATATGCTCCACACTTAAAGATTTTTCCATCTTTATCAAGATACAAGTGGCTCAAACAAGCATTATCAAGTTTTGCAGTTCCAACAAAAGCATAGTTTCTCAAGTTTGTTTCAAAGTTTAGGAACTTCTTCTCTTTTACATACCATACCAAAAACTCTAAAAGTTTTACTCTGAGAGTTGATAGATTTTCTTTTGTCCATTTACCATGATTAAATACAAAGTTAAAGTTCAGTCTTCTGAGTTTAGGTATACTCTCAACAATAAACTGCACCCCCTCTAAAAGTTTTTCAAAGTTGTTGTAATAAATAGTATAATTCACGTCAGTTACATCTGGGAATAATAGCTCCTTGTTTTTCATAATGTTGTCGAAAGAGCCTTCCCCATTGTTGAGCACTCTGTTCTTATCATGCTCCTCTTTTATCCCGTCTAGTGAAAGTACCAAGAAAATATTAAACTTATTTACTAGGTTTGATATACGTTTACTGTATCAGACTCCGTTGGTAATAATATAAAAGTGTGCCAAATGTGGGTGAAGTAAGTGTAGGTTTTCAAATATAGACTCAATCTCGTCAAAAAACAAGGTTGGTTCTCATCAACCTGCAAAAGTAAAACTCGTGAGTTCTCACTTTGATGTATAAAAATTAATAAGCTCACTTATTGAGCTTATTAGTTCAGTTTTTACTTTAGCGTCAGAGCCAAGTCATACGAATATGCAGTAACTACATTTTAAGTTACAGATATTCGTCATATTGAAGGTTATTTCCATAGTTTTATACTCCGATTCTATAACAAGTATTCTTTTCAGGATTCCCATCTTTTATGACTCCGTAAATATAGTTTAGGTTAAATCTAGGAATACTAATAAGTGTGTCTTTATAATCTATATCCATATTTTTAAAGAGTCATTCATTGGTTACTTTCATGTTCTTAAGAACTGCTTGGATGGTTGTATCTTTGTTGAAGCAATCAAGAAATGCTTGAGAATCTTTTGTTTCCTTGATATCTTTAAATTCATCGTCATACACCTCAGCTGCTTTCAGTTTGTCTGCACTATCTGTGTATAGAAGAATCCCTTTAGAAGAAAGTTTAACAGCAGATATATTGCTTGCATTTATGAATTCTTGAACTCTTCCTCAGATAAAAATATCTTTATAAAAGTTGTTATAATACTGGTATGCAGAGTTTGAAATAAAGCTTGAGAAATCAGGAGAAGTAATCTTTGTTCACTTCTCATCATATGTATATTTTCCTACAAAAAACTCTGTTCAAAAATCGTTGAGAACTACAAAACTCGCTTCACCAGCAACTCATCTAAACTGTTCATTTGGAAGATGAAAACACTTGTATTCTCCCTTCTTTATCCCTTTGAGAACGAGAAAATCGTTAAAAATAACTCACAAGAATTTTTCTTTCACTCCTGTAGTATCTTCTATAAAGTCTAAGTTACATCTCCCATCTGTTGATATGTAAGAATAGTTGAGAGTTCTTGTATCTGTGAGAGGTCTTGGCTGATTTATACCAGTTTTATCTGTAGAGTCTGGGTTTTCTCAAGGTTGTAATACTCCATTTCCTGAACACACCATTTGTTGTGGTGCAGTTTCTGTTTTTGATGTATCTTTAGAAAGAGAAGGAAGTAAAAATGAAATAAAGAGAGCTGATACAAGTCAAGCAAGGAAAGAAACAATAATAGTGAGTGATGGCTTTTGCATAATTTAGTTTATTAAGAGTAGTCTACCAGTTTGAACAACAACAACAACCGTTACAATGGCTTCAATGTGATCAGTGAGAACCATGAGAACCATGAGAACCATGACTTGCGTGTCCTCCACTAAATGCTATGTTTGCTGTAGGAACTGCACTATAGTGACCGTTTACAAGTCCACTCGCATGTGAGACAGTAGCAGTTGCAGTAACTGACGCTGTACACTCTGTCAATCAACCTCCTTGAGTGAGAGTCCAAGGAGCTGGATTTGCTGCCAATGTTTCATGAACTTCAGAGAGAAGAAGTGCTCCTACAGAAATTCATAGTGCATCTTTTTTACTTATTTTTCCACTTTCTTCAGAAAGAAATCCTTTGATTTTCTTCTGGAGTTTTGGAAATACTTTAGTTGAATTATCCGACATAAACGAAATAGGTTAAAAAAAGGGCTATATATAGTGTAATCAAAAAATGGTTAACTCAACTCATTTTTTCAAATCACTTAAAAAATCTATTGCCTATTACTTTTCAGTATTTTTAATGTAATTTTTTTGCATATATATTTATACTGAACAATCTCAAGGAACTATGTTTTTTTCTCCAATCCAAGTCCTAAATATCTCTTCACTTTTCTTGTCTCTGAGTTTTGTAAAAATATAGTCTAAAACGGCGAAATCCAGCATTTTCTTATGGTCTTTTGCAAAATTTGGGACTATATTTCCACTTGTTTTATATGAGTGGATTGGGCAAACTCCAATATATGGTTTATACACACTGTCGTTGTATCAAGGAAGTCCATCAATCGTGCTGGCTGTGACCATAACTCTTGTCGTTTGACTGTTCATCATGTCAGTATAGTTTTGCTCCCCTGAGTCTCAAAGCTCTGTCATAAAAAAGTTTTGATCTCCCATTCTCCCAAGCATGCGTCATTCGTCACAAGAGTAGACTTTTCCATCATAGTTATATGCTACTTGTCCAATACACGCTCCACAAGGGCTTCTCTCATCGAGATAGTTTGGATCTCCTTGTGTCAAAATTTTACTCAAATACATAGTACTTAAGTGTTCACGAAATCTCACTCACTGTAGGTTGAGTTCTAGTATATAGTCCATTGATTTTGTATAAAAATCTATAAACTCCTGTGTTTCATATCATAAAACCTCGAGTTCTGCTGCAGCAAAACCATATGGATTAAGAGGACGGAGAAATATACCATCAAGTCAAAGTGCAACATACGTATCTATGATTTCTTTATATTTTGGCAGAGATTTTTTTGTTACCGTTAAGAGGGCTCATACTTTTGTATCAATACCTCTTTTCACATACTCATCGTTGATTTTCTTTATCCAGTATGTTACTTTTTCAAAGCTGTTTCCATCTTTAAATGTTCTATTAAAATTATGCGTTTCTTCGTCTCCATCTAGAGAAGTAGAAACTTGAATATTGTGATCTAAAATATACTGTAGTTTCTCATCATCCATCAAAGTAAGGTTTGATACGAGTGCAAATGTACAGTTTTTTTTCAGATACTCTGCTTTCACTTTTGCATATTCTACAACATATTTTACGATGTCCCAGTTTACGAGTGACTCTCCTCACTGAAACTCAATAGTGAGGTTGGGAGCAGAAGTGTAAAATATAGTATCGACAACTTTTGTAGCTGTCTGTTTCGTCATATCCATTTCTTTTGCTGTCATTGGAGCAACTGCTGCGTGACAATACTGACACTTATGATTACATCTCAAAGTCGTAACTATGATATGAAGTGTCGGTCAAAATGCGAGAAATTCATTTTTCTTTGCATATAGCAAAGACATATCAGAGGGATAGTTTTCTGTTTTTATGAACTTCTTTTCAACAAGTTGAGTATGTAACTCTCAAGACTCTATCTTTCACTGTATAAAGTCGTTAAACTCAGAGCTGGTTAAAAACGCATATTTTCCAATATCGTTGGTAATGAGATAGGTATTTGCATCGAATTTTTTAAATCTAAAAAATCATAGATTCTTTATTCTCAGAGACTTTAAACTTTCTGCTTCAATCATTGGAGTAGGAGATTAAAAAAACAAATTTTTATATGATTTTATAAGACTTTTTACTGCTTATTTATATCTTTCTTTGCTTTCTGTATTGCTTCTAGACTTATAGCTACTTTTGGACTACTGTCTCAAGTCCTATTTTCTTGTTCTATTTCTTTGAGGATTTCTTCTATTTCTTCATTGTTGATTTTTATATCTGGGTCACTCTCTATCTCTTTGAGAATAGCATGAATATCTCTATCAAAATCAACTTGAGAATTTGCTGACTGTTGTCATCATTCTACAAAGTTTTTTTGATCTAAACTACTCGTAAGTGCAACTCAAATAATAGTTTCTCGAATCGTTTTATTTTCTTGTTCCAATTTATATCTCAAATGCACAGAAAGAAGCTCGTCTGAAAACTCAAGAAGTATCTCTTGTGGTGTCTGTTTTGCATGTGGTTTCTTTGTACACTGGACGAGAGTATGTCCCTCTTCATCAGTATAAAACAAAAAATATCCTTTATCTAAAAAGTTGTATGCTGTCTTGAGTATTTCATCTTTAGGAAATGTATTTTTATCTATCAAGAGTTCAAACTTTCCTTCTTCAATCAATTCTTTTAGGAACTGTTTCATACACAAGTAGTTATTTTATAGAATTAATCCTTACTAAAAATCCCAGCTTCCCTTCATAGAACTTGATTGTGCATAGTTTGTTACTGTAGACTCAAAAAAGTTTCCTTTTTCTGAGTTGTTATCTTGCATCGCCTCGAGGTGTTTAAATGGATTCACCATTACTTCAGGATAAAGTGGCTTGAGACCAAGAAGATTGAGTCTTCCATTTGCGAGCCATTTTGTATAGTTTTCTACGTTGTCTGGAGTGAGACCAATAATCTTTTCTCCAAGGATATGTTGACTCCACTTTGTCTCTTGTTTTACTGCTGTTTTCATCATATCATAGATCATATCTTCATCGTACACATCTGGAAACTCTCTTTTTACCTCTTTGATAATATTTGCAAATATCGTTACATGCGTGAGTTCGTCACGTCTGATGTAGTTTATCATCCTATCTGTTGCAACCATCTTTGTTTGACTTGCAAGGGTATCAAAAAACGCAAACCCGTTGTAGAAGTAAATACTTTCAAGGAGAAAGTTTGCAACAAATCCTCTAAAGAGGTTTCTGTCTGTTGGGTTATCTTTAAAATCTTGGTAGATTCCTCCGATAAATTTATTTCTTTCTAAGAGATGTTCGTCTGTTCTCCAAAAATAATAAATATCGTCTCTGTCTTTACTTTCAACGACTGTTTCCAAAATCGTTGCATAACTTTGAGAGTGAATTGCTTCTTGATATGCTTGTATAGCCAAAATAAGCTCAACTTCAGGAGCTGAAATATACTCTGCAAAGTTTGGAAGATTTACGGTTTGGATACTATCAAGAAATATCAAGAATGAAAGGATTCATTTGTAGGCTCTTCTTTCTTCATCTGAAAGCGCGTTTTTAAACTGTAACGCATCAGCTCAGAATCACTTTACTTTTTCAGGTACCCAAAAGTTTCCTACCATCAAT
>CAYTMN010000021.1:0-3921 GCA_964438925.1 uncultured Candidatus Peribacteria bacterium | reverse complement strand
ATTCGTAGGTCTGATGTAAATCGATTCAAAATGTTCGTTTTTTTCATCAATTCTCTTATCTCTAGCACTCTATTTTTAACTAGCTTGATAGTTTCTTCATCCATCACAGAATCCTTTATAAAACTCACATAGACTACACCATCTTTAATATGATTTGTAATTCTAAATACATAAGCAGTTTCAAGTCCAAAATATTTAATTGATTCTCTTGTTTCTTCATCTGAATTCGAGTTTTTAAACTGTATCGCATCATATCAGAGTCACTTTAATTTTTCTGGTACCCAAAAGTTTCCTACCATCACTTGGTACAAAGATTTTGCCCAAGTGTATTTTACCGCGTTGAGGTTGAAAAGTCCTGTAGTATTTCCTTTGATGATGGTTCTGTTTTGTACATCATCATCCCCTTTTGGGTTAAATATAGGGTTTGAGTTGAGTTCTTTTTTTGCTTCTTGAGGATTCATAGTGTGTGTTGGTTAAGCTATACTACATACTTTTTTAAACAGTTCATGAGCCAATGGGTGAAGTTTCTTGTTTTCTATCTGCGTGTGTCTCATAGTTTCATTTTCCAGGAGGCTATAATAGTTATTGAAATGATCATAGGCAAAAGGGTTTTCATGTCTAAAATCACTTTCTCTAAATATTGTAACCAAGCTATATACATAGGTGTCAAAGTGCTCATGTTCATGCTCTAATCGATGAATCACATTTTCAAATCTCTTGAGGTCACAGTCAGTAAATTCTGCTTCTCCAAATGCACATTTTTCTATTTGTCGAAGTACTGGGAAAAACTCATGCTCTTCTCGAGACATATGCTCGAGTACTTCTGACTTGAACTGTGAGAGGAGTTCTCCCATATCTTTCAGTTCAGGAAATTTTACACCATACTCTTTTACCAACTGCAACGTCTCATACTCAATATGTTGTATGTTTTGTCTGAGTGGTCCGTGATACACCATAATGATAAAGTCCACTATGGAAGAAAGAGATTTTTCACGTATCTGTACTGTCATATATTTTTTTATGAGGATCTCAAGTTTTGACCGCTCAAAACCCAAGATACCTAAAAGTACCTTTATTTTTGAAGATACCAAAAAATTATACAAAAAAATGGGTACTTGCAAAAACAAAATTTTCAAATCTTTTCCCCCCTCTCAAAGGAGAGAGAGATAAATATTTGACATTTAAATAAATATAATTATAAATAACTTATTAATATTTTTTTACCTTTCGTATATATGGCTGGTGAAACTCCTCAAAGTACTCCTCGTGAAGAGCTAACACAACTCTTGTGAAGTTTAGAAAGAATGCAAAATGACGTATTTGATGCTGAACTTACAAGGATAGGGGTCAAGTTTATGGTTGATAGTGTTATGCGTGCTTGTTCAACTAGGGGAAATAGAACAAGTCAAATCGGAGCTATTCATATGATCCTTGATGGAACATACCCAGTTGAAGCAATAAGTGCTGATGTTATAAAAATTCTCGATACACCTAAATAGTTACCCAAGAGGTACTGCATTTGAAACATATTTCTGTCATGGAAATGTGTTTTTTATATCTTCAATATCTTGTTGGTCTAACTCCCAACCAAGAGCTTTGAGGTTTTCATCTATATGTGCTTTGGTACTTGCCTTAAACAGGGTCACAACATTGGGGTGTTGGATGACCCAATTGATGGCAATTTGTGCGTCTGTTTTTTGATATTTTTTTCTCATTTTTTCAAGAAAAGGAGTTTCTGAGAGAAGTCCTTTTTCTGTTGGTCTCCAAGCGACCAACATCACATCGTTGTTGTGACAGTACTCGAGTAAACCACTTTGTTCTGCTTCTCTATATATGAGGTTGTAGTGGACTTGATTGGCGACGATGGGGTACTTGGAAAAGGACTGAGCTTGTTGTAAACTTTCTTTTGAAAAGTTGCACACTCCTATGTGTTTTATATATCCTTCGTCTACCAGTTCGTTCATCGCTCGCATCTGCTCTTGTAAGTCAAACTGAGCATCTCTCCAGTGAATATAATAGAGATCAATGTATGTTGTTTGAAGTCTTTTTAGGCTATTTTTACATGCATTTTTTATGGCGATATATGAAGCGTTCGCACCTATCACTTTCGATGAGATAAAAAGTGACTCTCTCGGGAAATCTTGCATCACTTCTCCGAGCATCGTTTCAGCGTATCCTCCTGCATAGAGTTCCGCAGTATCTATTGCCGTCAGTCCGTTTTGTATCGCGTATCGTATAGCATCCTTATCTCTCACATCATCATTGCTTTTATCTCTCGAATACCTCCCTCACATCCCCCATGTACCAAGACCAAGTACTGGGATAGAAAATCAGTTTTTGAGCGTTTTTGTAGGAATCATCATATATCTTTAGAATATTCTCAGCATAATCAGAAAAATATATAATCCAAGTTTTGGGGATTTTTTTGTGGTTGATTTTGGTGGAAAATACTTATACTCAAACTTATATTTGCATAATTTTCTTATTTTGGAAATCGATTTAGGAGCTTTACATAAGCGCTCTTTTAAAAACAAAGGTGATATCACTACCAGTACTCTGTGTGGATGTTTTTTTTGTTTAAAAATATATCCCTCTACTGAAATCATAGAATGGGCAGATAATGACCAAACTGCTCTTTGCCCACACTGTGGTATTGATTCGGTTCTCTGAGATATCGTCACTCCCCTTTCAAAAGAACTTCTCGTCCAAATGAATGAGCATTATTTTTAGAGTTATAATTCATGAAACAAATTTGAATTCATAAAAACATTAACGTTTTTTATTCGCAAAATCCAACAAGTCTTAAAGGTTTTCCTGAAAAAGACTGGATATGCTTTTTTATTGCAAATGAAAAGTATGATGATATAAAAATATGAGAGTTTATTAAATGATGTATTGATAAAAATATTGGTCAATCGTATTCCACTGGAAAATTTTGAGCTAATGTCGAGAATGAATATGATCATTATACAGTAATGTTCAATATTGAAAGAAATCATAAAGATGGGGAATTTTTTGCACCTACATACTCATGAGAGAATACGAAAGAAATTTTTTGGCAATGTGTATATTCGAATTTTTTAAGCGATGAGGTTAAGGAATGATATTTTACAATTATTTGTACAACTTTTGATAGCCAAGATTATTCAAGCGAGCTACAAAAATATCTTGAAGATTTTGAGAATTGATGGCTTCCTAGTGATTAAAAAATCCACCCTCTCGGGTGGATTTTTTTGTTTTTATCCTTTAGGTGGATAAGGATCTTTTCAATATGAGTTTCCTCATTGAATTTTTCAATCAAGTCATTGAATTTTAGTTTCTAATCCTTGATTTTTTGCAATTTTTTGAGCAATTGTAATTGCATCTTTCTTATTTTCAGTATGTGCTGAAGCTCTATCTGCACCTGGTTTTTTCACATTCCACCCTCAATCCTTAGAAGGAGAGACAAAAATTTGTTTAGTTTTAGACATGGTTTTTTATAGTTAAAAATATATAATTTTCATACACCTAATAGTGCACAAAGTCAATTTATACTTCTGACAAGAAGTTGAAAACTTTCCTTCTAACTATAAACTATCTCTGTCTTCCGGACAAAAATATTTTCAAACGAAAATGTTTATAGAATCTCTAAAAGTTTTCTTTTGGAGATTTTTTTAATTGCGACGCATAGGTCTGAAATTAAAAAAATAAAAAAATGAGCCCCTTACTCAAGAGCTCATTTTTATTATCAAGAAAATTATATTATTGGGAACAAAAACAAACTATTGAGTAGATATTACGTATTGGGAAATATTCGGATGATTTTAAAAAACGTTTTAGATAAAATGACTGTACTTCGACAAGCTCAGTACACTTTTATTCATTACCCACTACAACTTTCACAGCTTTCTACCTCAAGACTCATAGAACGTACATAGTATA
>CAYTMN010000020.1:0-16834 GCA_964438925.1 uncultured Candidatus Peribacteria bacterium | reverse complement strand
TCGCCAGGCTCATAACCTGGAGATCACAGGTTCAATTCCTGTCTCCGCAACCAAATAAAATAATAATAAAAGCTTGAACGTGAGAACGGATTGAGCTTTTTTTAGTTCTCTAAGGAATTGAAGGGAGAGTAAAATTACGGAGTAATTTTAGAAAGATACTGAATGTATCTTTCGACTCGGGTGTCCGACCGAAGCAAAGCGTAGGCGACAATTCCTGTCTCCGCAACCAAATAAAATAAGAAATCTAAGTTTAAACACTATTTGTGGTTTAAACTTTTTTTGTGCAAAAAAAGATTGATGTTGGCGGAAAAATTGCAAATTCAGAAAATTCTCTTACTTTTGGATTTGTATAGTTCTTACTTATAAGATATGAATATTAATTTCAAAGAATTCCAAGACTTCTTTGCACTTCTCTGAAAGATGAAATGAGTCATTCGCTATGAGGGGAGATACTGGGATGAGTATGGAATTGTGAGGAAGGAGTCAGTTCCTGATCATGTCTGGAGGATGCTCTTGATGTCTTTTTATTTAGAAGGCAAACTTTCAATAAAATATGATTTACTTAAGGTGTTTAAAATTATTCTTATTCACGATATTGCTGAAATATATACTTGAGATATCAATGCTACAAATCCTAATTCAAAGTATAATGCTCCTGAAACAAAAAAAATAAAAGAAGAAACAGAAAGAAAAGCAGTAAAAGAGATTTTTTCACAGATACAGGATGCTGCATTTGCTTCAGAATGCATAGATCTTTGGGAAGAATATGAAAGCATGGAAACAAATGAAGGAAAAGTAGCAAAATGTATAGATAAACTTGAAGCATTTTTGCATGCATATGAAACTTCGGGAGCAATATTATACCCAGAACATTATGATTTTTGTATCAAAATGATAGAGTCTCAAAAAGGAAAACTCGAGGATTTCGATATTTTATTTGAATGCATAAAACAAGAGTTTATCAAAAATTACACTCCTTTTTCTCCTCTCTAACTTGACTTTTTACTCTCCTATATATAATGCACAGGCTAAAAATAGTACCAAGTAATAAATTTCAAGGAGAAGAATGTATATTTTTTACCTTTCATTTGTCATTTGTTGCTTATACATCTGTCAGTGTAGCTCAGTAGGTTAGAGCGCAGGATTCATATCCCTGAGGTCGGCAGTTCAATTCTGCCCACTGACACCAAAAAAAATCCAAAAATTCCCTCTTCATAAGGGAATTTTTTATTTATTTCAAAAGTAGAGTATACTATAGGCAATAGTATTAAGTAAGAAATATGTCTGACTACGGATCTCTCTATGAAACAGCACATAAACTCGCAAAGAGAAAAATTCTTCGTCAAAATGTTTTTGAAGAGTGAAGTGTAGCTTGTGCTCTAGAGTCAGGAAAATGAAATGTCTATACAGGAATAAACCTCCAAGGAAAATGCTCTGTAGGTTTTTGTAGTGAACAATCAGCTATAGCAGATATGCTTAAGGAGTGAGAAAGTGAGATAAAGAAACTTATAGCGGTTCATGAAAGTGGTGAGATACTGGCTCCTTGTTGAGTATGTCGCGAGATGATTATGCAGATTAATCCAAAAAATAAAGATACGATTGTATTTCTTTGAAAAGATGAGAGGATAAAACTCGACTTACTTCTCCCAGAACACTGGACAAAAAACTTGAAAAGATAAGTTCATTTCTTTTGATTTGCTCAAAAGTATTTTATGTATATAATAAAATACAATTTTAATTTGTCATCAAATACATAATATGGAAAACACTATCTGAATAAGCTCTAATATTGAAAATATACAAGTAGGAGATACTATTACTGTTTGAAATGAAGGGATATCTTTTTGACCTGAAGAGTCTTACTTTCAACCGAGTTCAACTCCAGGAACATGGTATCCAAATTGCCAACCACTTTCTATAAAAGCAGGAGATACTCTCATCATCAACACTAAAAGTCAGGATGCTGTAAGTTTTTACCATTTTCCAGCTGGAGTTTCTCAACAAGAAATACAAGAATACCAAGTAGATGCGGATAGTTTTCATGAAAAATTATCTCAGTGAGTATATACGCTCACAACAGGATGAAGTATCACAGAAGTGAGGACGAGAGTCCAAACTATTGCCAAAGATATAGTCTCAAGACTTCCAAATCCAAGAAAATGGAAAATCACCTCTGACATATCATATTCTTTGAGAGTAGGATCAAAACAGGTATTTTGAAAATGATGGCAGATGTTGGAGATACAAGAGAATAGATACTTACTCTGGAGAGAAGATGCGCAGTGAAATTCTCAGGAACAATGGAATATAGAAGTCACTCCTAAGGACTTTGATAAGCTTTTTTCTCCATATCTTGAAAGTATTCCCCTCTCTTTTTAACGAATCACGAGACTTTTTATTTCTTTTGCCCAAATCACTTTTTTCTCTACAATACACTCGAAATCTAACAAAAAAATATGTTCATTGATGAAGTAAGTATCAAAATTATTGCAGGGAAATGAGGTGATGGAGTAGTGACCTGGAGGCGCGAAAAGTATATTCCAAAATGAGGACCATGGGGATGAGACTGATGAAATGGATGAGATATCTACTTTGCAACAGATGAATCACTCAATACTCTTTCAGATTTTCGTAATAAGAAAGTACTCCAAGCTCAAGATGGAGAAAAATGAGGTACTAACTGTCGTCATGGACAAAACTCTCCAGATCTCACGATAAAAGTTCCTGTAGGGACACTTATAACAGATGAAGTAACGGGAGAAATCATTGCTGACTTGAGTGAAAAAAACATGAAAGTTCTCTTGGCTCAATGAGGGAGAGGAGGCTATGGAAATGCGCATTTCACGAGTTCTACAAGACAAGCTCCTTGATTTGCAGAACTCTGAGATATAGGAGAAGAAAAACATCTTACACTGGAGCTAAAACTTGTTGCAGATGTAGGGATTATTGGTATTCCGAGTGCTGGAAAATCGACACTTATCAGTGTTTTGACAAATGTAAAACCAAAAATCGCAGATTATCCTTTTACAACGCTTATACCAAACCTCTGAGTTCTTGAGCATAAGTCTAAGACACTTGTTATAGAAGATGTCCCAGGACTTATCAAATGAGCAAGTAAATGAAAGTGACTTGGGATAGAATTTCTCAAACATATAGAAAGAACAGGAGTGCTTATACATATGCTTGATATGTACCGTCTTGATAATATTTTCACAGACTATAAAGATATACGTCATGAACTTGAAGTATTTTCAAAACAGATTGCTAAAAAGAAAGAGATTATCGTACTCTCAAAGGCAGATCTCCTTGATAAAGAGATGAAGAAGTATATCCTATCAGAATTTAAGAAAAAAATACCAAGAAAAAAAGTATTTATTGTCAGTGCAGCTACAGGAGAAGGGGTAGAAGAGTTAAAAAACTATCTCATTGATAACGTCAAAAAGGCTACGCTTACTACAAAAAAACAAGATGATTCTAAGATGAAAATATTTGATCTCAAAGCGCAATTAGATGATAACGATTATCGTATAAAATACATTTGAAATCTTGTATTTGAAGTAAAGGGAGCGAGAATAGAGCAAATCATACGTATGACTGATTTTTCAAATATGGAAGCAGTCGAAAGAGTGTATGATGTTTTAGATAAGATTTGAGCTATTAAACGTGTAAAAAAAGAGGTCAAAAAGATATTTCAAGAAGAGTGAATAAATACAAACTTCTTTTTTGAATGAAATAAGGATGAAAAACAAGTTCCAAAAGTACTTATTTCTGGGAAAGAAATAGAGCTAGAAAGAATGCTCTATAACCTCGATTAGCTTTGGTATTTGACACTATAAAAATCATGTAAAACATCTCATTTGGCATTTTGGAGTTTCTGAAATTCTGGAATATATCTTTCCTGTAAAACACGAAAAACTCACTCTACCCATTGTTTCTTCTCAGGACTTTTAAAAAATGGGCAGGCGCTGAGAGAACTTCGAGAAAAGTTTTCGAAATTTGCCGTATTTACAGCTTCAAGTTTTTGTACGATGACTTCCTCATCAGGGTGTCCATGGTATTCTTGCACTACTTTCTCGATGACTGTCGTAAATACTTTTTCTGCATCTGCTGTCCCTGCCTGGAGATTGAGATATACAAGACGTTGAAGTTTTTTGATATCTATAGAGTAGTTAACTCAAGCAAGAGTACAACTAAAAATATCCATTACTCAAATAGTAATGGATTGAATCATTCGCTCTATGATAATACTGTCATCAAACTCAGAATTATTTTTTATTTCAAGATACTGCTTCATTTTTGTGAATTCTTCTTCTGAGATATTGAGACTTTCTATTCATTTATAGAGGATTCAATAAAAATATTGGATAATACTTTCCCAACAAAGAACCTCAGGAAGAGGGGAATCTAGAAAATCATGATTTTCTAGATTTGAAAGCACAAGATCGCTTACTTTATTAAGAGCCTCTATATAGACACTGTCTTGTTGGAGAGATAAGAGACGTGTAACACGAGTACTTACTCACCCAGATGTGAGAGCTGTTCTATGAGATGAGGAACTGTTTGCACTCGGGAGACTTGTTTCTAGAGACATAATTCTATGGTTATACCTTGCTATTATAACATTTTTTTATACAATACCGCAAATAATTAGAAAAAAATATGAACTTTAATTTGGACAATCTTGTAATTGAAAATAAAAAACTTGAGGAAGAACTCTCAAATCCTGATATTTTTAAGGATCAAAAACGTGTAAAAGAAGTATCTCTCAAGAAGAAATCTCTCCAAGAACCTCTTAGGCTCTATACACTTTACAAAGAGGCGTACGCTTCTCTTGAAGAAGCTACTAAAGTACTCTATGAAGAAAATGATGAGGAGATGAGAGATCTTGCAAAGTCACAAAAAGAAGAGTCAGAAGCAAAAATACGAGAACTTGAAGAACAGCTAAAAGTAGCACTTCTTCCAACAGATCCAAATGATGAAAAAAGTATTATCGTAGAGATACGTGCAGGTACTGGAGGAGAAGAAGCATCACTTTTTGCCTACGAACTCGCAAAAGCGTATATGACTTTTGCAGAAGAAGAATGATTTACAGTAGAGATATCTGAAAAAGCAGACTCGGAAACGGGTGGAGTAAAAGAAATTGTGTTTGACGTTATTTGAGATGGTGCATACTCAAGATTTAAATATGAGGCAGGAACTCACAGAGTACAAAGAATCCCAGAAACAGAAAATAAAGGAAGAGTTCATACTTCTGCTATTACTGTTGCAGTACTTCCTGAAGTGGAAGAACTCGATGTAGAAATACGTCCAGAAGATATAGAAATGACATTTACTCGTTCATCAGGAGCTGGAGGGCAACATGTAAACAAGACAGATTCAGCGGTTCATCTCAAGCATATTCCTACAGGAATAGCAGTATTTTGTCAGGATGGTCGTTCTCAACATAAAAATCGTGAAAAAGCATTTCAGATACTTCGTGCAAAACTGTATCAAGCAGAAGAAGAAAGGAGAGCAAAAGAAAGAGGAGAAGAACGTCTGGCTCAAGTAGGAAGTGGAGATAGAAGCGAGAAAATACGTACCTATAATTTTCCTCAAGATAGAGTAACAGATCACCGTATCGGGCAAAACTTTTCAGGAATTACCTATATTATGCAAGGAAGACTGAAACCAATTATTGATGCTTGTGCCGTAGAAGATCAAAAAATGAAACTTCAAAAAGCAGCTCAAGCGGTTTAGTAACTATGTAGTATGTCAGAAGTAGGGACAAGAGAAGAATATCATATCCTGAAATGAGATATCACCTATGGCAAAGATGATTGTCCTTTTTGTGATGTAGATGCGAATAAAGAGAGTATCATCTGGAAAGGAAAACATTGGTTTATTATTCATAATACTTTTCCATACACAGGACAAAAAAATCATCTCATGGCTGTTCCTTTTATACATAAAAAGTTTTCCCACGAACTGGAAAACTTTGAAACAGAGGAACTCACAGAGGTGTACAAACAGATTCAAAAATTTTATGCACAACAAATATATTTTTCTTTTACGAGGGAGTCACTTGCAAATAGAAGTGTTGAGCATCTTCACATACACTTTGTTCCTGGGAAACTTCAAGGGAAATATATCAGAAATATGCTGATGAAACAAGGGTTTCCAGTAGTTCAAAATCTAGACTAAACTACCATCTTCTCTCAGAATCTATAGCTTGCCCTATGATTCAAGTATCAGGATGTTCTAAATTTCTTCATAAAGCATCCATAAACACAAGTTTTCACCCTATTTCTACTTTGAGTGGCCAAATCCTTGAAGATGCATTGAGTCCAAGTTTTTGATATACATCGTATAATCCTTGTATTGTATCTCGCTGAGTCATAGAGCTTAGATCAAGTACTATATTGGATTCTCCTAATATATTTCCTCAGATTTCCACTTTTTGTGGGAAAAATCAGGTTTTACTGAGGTCTCCTAGCTTCGAGAGTTGTATCCAGCTTTCGATAAAAGGTTCAGTCACTTGAGGTCATACAGCAAAGGCACAACCTGGTTTTGTGAGATTTTCATGAGAAACAAAATGAAGTGGCTGAAACAATTTTCTAAGAGACGCATCTGAACGTATATCTCCTTGTATTACTTTTCAAAATCCTAGTGTATTTGCTACTTCTTCTGAATAATGAGCTACTTCTGGAGCAAGTTCAATTCATATATTTTTTTCTCTATCAGGAAGGAGTTTATTTCTGTAGGCTTGGATAAATTGAGCAAGTAAGAGAATAGCAGTTCCAGTTCATAAGTCAGCCCCATGATAGTCTCTATTTCAGAGGATATTGTCTATTTTTCTAGAGATGATTTCCTCTACTATGACTACGGTAGAACTCATATCTCAGAGCATACAGAGCTGATATGAGCAGTGTGAAAACACCTTTTCTTCACGTCATAATCAAGAGCCATCTTTTCCAGCTCTGTAATAGTTTTTACAAAAGTAAGAAAATCTCTGAAATACATTATCGATATCGTTTTGAGGAATAGATACATCGTGAGAGTTTCCGTCGATATACGAAAAAAAATACTTTGCGACGAGATTTGCAATCTCGCGAGTATCTATGGAGTATGAAGGATCACAGAGTCTATCAATATGTACTGTTAAAGGAGTATGAGCATCATATACTCATTCTCTAAAGACACCTCACAGAGTAGCTATACTTTCTTTTGGCATAATACTATTTTATTTAATATAAAATATTTATTTAATTTGTCAATATTTGTTTCATTAGAGTTTTCCCTTTTTTTTCATACAATAGCATACAATATTTTTTAACTCTTTTCTATGATACCTTCTCGTGACCAATCTCTGACACTCTTAGATACATATACGAGCGCAACAAAACAACACTTACAACAAGTAGGAGCGATTATGGAATACTTTGCCAAAAAAACAGGGAATGATGCTCTATACTGGTGGACAGTTGGAATCCTCCATGATATAGATCGGGACCACATACAAAAAGATGGAGATAAACATCTCAAGTGAGATTTTGAAAAAATTATGTCAGAGGTGAATGCTCCTGTGGAACTTCTTGCAGATATCCGCTCTCATGGGCATTTTCTCCCAGGAATTACAGACAAGCCTGATACTCTTGTACGTAAATATATCAATGCGGTTGATGAACTTTCAGGATTTATCTGGGCCTATTTTCGTATGATACCAAGTGCTGATGTGATGGATATCAAGCCCTCAAGTATAAGAAAAAAACTTAAGGATGCTTCATTTGCTGCGTGAGTAGACAGAGGAGAAGCTCTTAACTGTGAGACGATGCTCGGGATACCTCTCGAAGAGTTTGTAGAGGATATTAAGCTCGCCTTAAAAGGTGGAGAGTGGGTGAAGTAATTTATATTTTAGAAAAACCTATGCAACAAAAAAAACTCGGAAATACGGATATACTGGTCTCAAAAATATGTCTTGGGACGATGAATTGGGGATATCAAAATGATGAAAACCAGGCTCACGAACAACTTGATTATGGAGTGTCAAATGGGATTAACTTCATCGATACCGCTGAAATGTATGCTGTTCCTCCAGATCCAAAGACTTGTTATCTCACAGAAACCTATGTCTGAAACTGGCTTGAAAAGACCGGAAAGAGAAAAGATATCATCCTCGCAACAAAGATAACAGGAACAAAAAAGACCAATCCTGGAGTTGCACACGTTCGTGATGGAAAAGGAATTACCTGAGAGGAAATAGCTCCAGCTCTCAATGACTCACTCAAGAGATTGAAAACTGAATATATCGATCTTTACCAACTTCATTGGCCACAGAGAAAAGTCCCTATTCGGTGAAAACTCAACTTTGATGAGTCAATGATAGAAGATAAATGAGAAATCGAAGAAAATATTTCTACTGTACTCACTGAGCTTAAAAGACATATAGATGCAGGAAAAATTCGCTATATTGGACTCTCAAACGAGACGCCATGGGGAGTAATGAAGTTCCTTGAAATCGCACGTAAACATAATCTTCCACAAATTCAAACGATACAAAATGCGTATAACCTGATTCGTCGTGAATATGAAGTCGGACTTGCCGAAATGTCTATATATGAATGAGTTTGACTTCTTGCCTATTCTCCTCTCGCAGGGTGAGTCTTGACGGGGAAATACCAAGATGGAAAGATGCCAGAGTGAGCAAGATATACTCTTTGGGGAAAAGATCGTATGCCGCAAAACTTTAACCATCGTACTCTCAAAGCGACAGAAAATTTTATGAAAGTAGCAAAAAAACTAGGCGTGAGTACAGCACAACTGGCTCTTGCTTGGGTAAATGACCGCCAGTTTGTACACTCAAATATTATCGGTACTACATCGGTGGAACAACTCAAAGAATGTATCTCTTCAGCAGAAATAAAGATTCCAAAGGAGGCGATGGATGAGATTAACAATATTTTTTCTCAGAGTCAAAACCCAGCGTGCTTTTAGCGAGATTTTTAAAATAAGGTCAAGTTGTTCACTCAAAAATATCTTGTAAACGAAGCGTATTTTTTTATGATAACACCTCTAAAAAATATACATATGTCTAAAAAAATCCTTATTTTTCTTATTGTGTTCTTTTCGTTTTTTCCTGCAGTTCATGCCATTGAGATATCAACTTGAGAGACAACAGACGGTATAGGAATTTTCTCAATACTTGAAAAAATAAACAAAGAGAAAACAGCACTTTCTGAGCTTGAAGGACAGGTAGATTTTGAACAACAAAAAATCGAAGAAAATGGGAAAAAAATAGACCAAATTGATATACTCAAAAAAGAAATCGAAAAACTTGAAAGCGCTATCATAGAGCTTGAGGTAACACTGAGTGAAGATGAGACGCAAAACACATCTATCAGATTTCAAATCACAGACAAGATAACTGCTATAAATGAAAAAATCGGAGAATATAGTGCTATTATCAATTTGAAGCCAAAGGAGTGAGAAAAAATGGATTATGATTTTTATAAACTTCAAAAAAAAGAACTAGAAAATGCCTATGCTACAGAACTGAAAAAACTCTCCGAAGAAGTCATAGAAGCGCAGAAATTTCTCATCGAAAGTGAGACAAAAGTAAAGACTATTGATGATAGTATCAATAAATCACAAATTGCCTTTCAAATACAAGTAAAGTGAATTATTACAAAAATCATATTTTTTGTTGTTTCTTTTCTTATCCTTTTCTTTGGAGCAAAGTTTCTCCAAAATAGCATCAGAGGAAAAACAAAATTTTCTGAAGAAAAAAAAGAAGTTCTTTCTTCTATCGTAAAATGGACAAAAAATACACTTATATTTTCGGTGATAGTTTTTTTCTTCTTTTCCGAGTTTCTGACGATTCTCCCATTTCTTGCGATTCTCGGTACAGCTTTGTGATTTGCTCTACGTGATGTTATCTCATCATTCATTGCTTGGTTTATTATCGGTCTCAAAGATGGAATTTATGGAGTGGGAGATGTCATCGAGATCGAGGAAGAAAATGTTTTTTGAAGGATTATAAAAATAACTCCACTCATAACACAGATACAAGAACTTGGTCTTTCAGGTCCAAATGGAATGTATCGTTCCTTTCCAAATAAAAAGATTTTTGAAAGATCTATAAAAAATATCTGGAAACAGAAATGATGGATTTTTATCTCAACTGATTTTCTTTTAGAAGCAAAAAGTGATGTGATACTTGCAAAAAAAATCCTTCTTGAATCAATGAACGCTGTAGCAATGCAAGATAAATTTACTCAAGCAACAGCGCATAAAACTTTTTTGAAAAAATTTGGTCATGCAGATGAGGCTCTCAAACCACAAGTATTTTTAGAAATACGTCCGCAATGAATTTTGCTTAGGTGAAAAATCCCTGTTATGTGGTGAGAAAGACATATGATGAGAACAGAAGTAGTAGAGAGATTTGTTGATAAAATACGTAAAACAAAAGGAGTCGATTTCAGATTTGTAGATCTTTGAGGAGGCTTTATGAACGGGAGGAATTAATATTGACAAATACAATAATAAAGTTATATATAAATATAATTAGCTCATAAGTTTATATATGAACGGTTCAGGAGAGGTAGACGCTTTAGAATCAGTAAGATGTTCTTATCCGGCGATTATCGGATCAACTTTTAACTATAGAGGGAGAGATTTTTCACTTGTTTCACTCTCAAGAGAGCAAACTCTGGCAAATGATACGCCAGAGGAGTTTTTATATGGTGGACTGATGGCAGTCGATAAAGACAAGATTTTCTACTACAATATTCCAACTCTCTACCTTCCATACGCTTGTATGAATGAAGTAGATTGTCCAAATGTACTTGAGAAAAAAGGAACTTGTTTAGAAGCTCTAAAGTACGAGATATCTATTATTCCAAAAGATATACTTCTTGAATACGTTGGATGGAGGTATCGATTTTTTGCAAACCTTGACAGATATTATAGAGAGTATAAGTATATAAAAAATCCAAATGAAAAAGGTTTTTTACAATACGCAGATGAGATGAAAGTATGTGCTGATTTTCTTCGTCAACACTTCCAAGAACTTGATAATCTAGAGGAAGACTCAGCTCAAATAGCAAACCAGATAGAGTATCTTATTTGAAAATAAAACTATGCAACTCAAAGGAAAAGAAGCAAAAGTGTTTTTTAGAACGATAGAAGCAAACACACACAGGGTACACGATGGTGATGATGGAATTGTGCTTGTTGTTTGAGCAAAAACAGATGTTCCGAGCGTGATGCTCACATACGCAAAATTTGTAGAAGATATCACAGGAGATGTTAAAACCCATCTTGTTCTTAGCTCTAACCACGATCGATTTCCAGAAAATGCATATCTCCATCCAGAAATAGATAGAGTCCTTTGACAGCTTTGAATCCAAGTCCGTTCTATCCTAGGATACTGTGTAAATCAGTGACTCTATAGACCTCAAATAGAAAATCATTTTCATAGACCACTCTACGTTGATCCGAGTTTTTCTGGGAAATGAGCGGGAGTTTTTCTCAATACCCTTATGACAAAACTCGAAGGACAACATACAAGAGAAATAGTACATGTTCCATCACTTCTTTTATTTTATATATGACAATGATTTGAGATAACAAAAGTACATATTGCTAAAGGAAACGAAGAAACAGGGAAGCTTGATACATTTCCAAACTATGAACTCACTGAGAAGCAAAAACAACATATTTTAGATATTATACTCTGGGCCTCAGAGCACAAAGATATGACACTTCCATTTGTAGTGGAACTCAGCTTTACCTGAAATACAACAGATATTTCAAAAAAAGCACTTAATAGTATCGATCCGATACTCGAGTGATTTTTTCTAGAGCTACAAAGTTTGGAGGAACTAGAACAATCACAGAGACTTTTTATAGGTTTTAGTAATCCTGGAATTATAGAGATGGAAAAGATACTCTGACTTGAAAGTAAATTTTCCCAATACCACACTCCTACACCACAAATTCCTGATACCATCCCTAGGAAAATGAAAACATTTTTCCAACGCATCTTCCCAAGAAAATCATAACTTTTTTCTCCAAAGAACTCTTTCTTGCTTTTCGATATTTTTTGACTACACTCTAGGCATAAAAATTTACTCTTAAGTATATGGGTGTGGCTGATAAAAATCAAAACTATGGTGCTGAAAATATCCAGGTTCTTGAATGACTGGAACCAGTAAGAAAAAGACCAGGAATGTACATAGGTTCTACAGATGAGAGAGGATTACATCACCTTGTTTGGGAAATAGTGGATAACTCTATCGATGAAGCGATGGCAGGATATTGTGATGAGATTACAGTAACCCTCTGACAAGATGGGAGTTGTACTGTAGAAGATAATGGACGTGGAATCCCTGTAGAAAAACATTCAAAAACAGGAAAATCAACTCTTGAAACTATTTTAACAGTCCTTCATGCTGGAGGAAAGTTTGGTGGTGGCGGGTATAAAGTTTCATGAGGTCTTCACGGAGTTGGAGCCTCTGTAGTAAATGCTCTTTCTACGAAACTTGAAGCATGGGTTCATAGAGATGGGAAAATACATTATCAAGCTTTTGAACTTGGAGTTTCTACTGGAGATATACAAGTAGTAGGAAAAAGTGATAGAACAGGAACAACGATCAAATTTTACCCAGATAGTAGTATTTTTAAACTCACAACAACATTTGAGTATAAAACGATTCTCAACAGACTCAGACAACAAGCATACCTTACAAAAGGAATTACTCTTATTATCAAAGACGAAAGAACTTCAGAAAAGTATAAGTTTTACTTTGAGTGAGGAATCAAATCATATGTTCACTTTCTCAATAAAAATGAAGATGGTTTAGGAGATATATTTTATGTAGAGAAAGAAAAGGATGAGATAAATGTAGAAATATCTCTTCAATACAATAAAGAATTTTCTTCAAACATCATCAGTTTTGTAAACAATATCCATACTCCAGAAGGAGGTTCTCATATGACAGGGTTTAGAACAGCTCTGACAAGAACGATTAATAAGTACATGAGAGATAAAGGGATACTCAAAGAAAAAGATCAAAATCTCACAAACGAAGATGTTATCGAAGGACTTACTTGTGTTATCTCTGTAAAAGTAGTAGATCCTCAGTTTGAAGGACAAACAAAATCAAAACTTGGAACTCCAGAAGCAAGAGGTGCTACAGATGCAGTATTTGCTGAAAAATTTAGTGAATTCCTTGAAGAAGATCCAAAAACAGCAAAAGAAATCTGTGAAAAGGTATTTCTTGCAGCAAAAGCAAGACTTGCTGCTCGTGCTGCTCGTGATACAGTTATTCGTAAAGGAGCTCTCGAAGGTATGGCACTTCCTGGAAAACTTGCAGATTGTTCAAGCAAGGATCCAAGCGTTTCTGAGATATATATAGTCGAGGGAGATTCAGCAGGAGGTTCAGCAAAACAATGAAGAAAAAGAGAGACTCAAGCGATACTTCCACTTCGTGGAAAGATTCTCAATACTGAACAAGCAAGAATAGATAAGATATTTGCAAATAATGAGATAAAAAATCTGATTATCGCTCTCGGTACAGGGATAGGAGAAACTTTTGATATCACGAGACTTCGTTATCATCGTATCGTTATCATGACTGATGCCGACGTAGATGGAGCTCATATCAGAACGCTCTTGATGACATTTTTCTTTCGTTACTTCCGTGCTATCATAGACGGAGGATATCTTTTTATCGCACAACCACCACTGTATAAACTGGGAAAAGGAAAAAATGTTTGGTATGTATATAGTGATGAAGAAAAACAAAGTATTATTGATGAGTTTGGAATCAATGGAGAAAATATTCAACGTTATAAAGGTCTTTGAGAGATGAATCCAGAACAACTTTGGGAAACAACTATGGACCCAGAGACACGTAAGATGATGAAAGTGACAATAAATGATGCACAAAAAGCAGATGAGATGTTTAAAATCCTTATGGGAGACGAAGTAGCACCTCGTCGTAGATTTATCCAGACAAAAGCAAAACACGTAAAAAATCTTGATATATAATACAAAACATCTCCTTATGGAGGTGTTTTTTTGTAACTCAAAGATATTTGACTTTTTACACATTTATCCTAAAATCATCCAGCTCCAACATCGGAGCTAACTTCTTGGAGGAATGCGGCCATGACTATGACGTCTTTGATTGCCCTCAATGCAGGGCAGGTTCAACTTTCGATTATTCTGGGAGGGATCCTCATAAAGAGGAGAGTGGACTCTTCTAGATATATTCCGCGTGAGAGGGGTATTCCCAGAGAGTTTCCGTTTTCCTGGAAAAAAGGAGGAGTAGTAAGCTACGCTCCTATTCCTCGTAGAGGACCCGGCAATCGCCGGAGAAACAACGCTCCGTTGCGCGTGCAACTCGCACGGCATCTTCGGCAAAACTGTGGGGCTTCTCGGATTGCTCGACTACATCTTGCGGCTAATCGCCGCTCGTTGCAGAAAAAGGCCTATCGTCTCTCTGCTCGCCGTTGGCGAGCAATGGCGAAAAAACTCCTCGCCAAGAAGAACTGACCCCTACTTCAATTCGTAGGTAGGTGGCACTATCAACGGAAGGGACGCAGCGATGCGCCCCTTCTTCCTTTATATAAGAAGCAAGTATTATAGAGCTGAGAGAGAGAACTTTTGGAGTACAAAAAAAAATTTGACACCAAAAAAAATAATTATACAATGCCTCTCGCTTCTAAAAGCGTATGTATTCCCCTGTAGCTCAGCGGTAGAGTAGATGGCTGTTAACCATTTGGTCGCTGGTTCGAATCCAGCCGGGGGAGCCATAAAATACATCGAAACTACAATAGATTCGAATGGAGGCATCGATTTTCAGTCTCCGCGTAGCGGAAAGATGAAAATTCATTGCGAGGAATACGAGCAATGACCGACGGGTCGGGAGTTACTATTTATGAAATAAATTGTAACGAAGACCGAATCCAGCCGGGGGAGCCATAAAATAATTTAAAATATAAAATACAAAAGAAGAAATTTTATTTTTAGATTTTGTATTTTTCTTTTATTTGGAGAGATGGCAGAGTGGTTTAATGCAACAGTCTTGAAAACTGTCGTGGGGCAACTCACCCAGGGTTCGAATCCCTGTCTCTCCGCCATAAAAAAACAATTGAGGATGGTACAACCTTAGAGGTAGCGGTAAAATTATAAGGATGTGAATCCTATATAATTCAAAATTCTTCTATCTTTGCAGATTGTACCATTTTTCATTTCTACGGAAGGGTGCCGGAGTGGTCGATCGGGCTCCCCTGCTAAGGGAGTAACTCGCTTGCGGGTTCGTGGGTTCGAATCCCATCCCTTCCGCCATTATAACAGTATACGTATAAGAAAATTTTTTTCTTTAAAATATAAGAGTTGAAAATTAGATACCTTCTATATAATGTAGGTGGATACGTTTTTATTTGGGCCCGTAGCTCAGTGGTTAGAGCAGTCGGCTCATAACCGATTGGTCGCTGGTTCAATCCCAGCCAGGCCCACCATATATAAAATACTAAATTCAGAGAAATATCATTTTTCTGAATTTATTTTTTACAAAAAATCTTATACAAAGAGTATATATAGTTTTAAAATTTTCTGTACCCACAAAAATTGACTAAAATTTGTATACAATTTTATAAAAAAGATAATTTCACTCTCAAATTTAGAAAGGAAAATTTTATTTTTTATATAATAAGATTTTGGCTTATACAAAGTAAAATTTGTAGTAAAAAAAGTTTTTAACAGACTTTTTAACAATAAAAATTGAAAATAGTTTTGACAAACGAAATGAAATTTTTACAATAAGCCAGCTTTGTTAAAAAAGACACAGCAAAATTGCTCTTTAAAATAAGTGATATATTAGGAAAAAGTGAAGCACTACGATCTAGGAAAACACTATAAATATTTTTTCGTATAGTTTTCTAAAAATTATACACAAATTACGTTTAAAAGAGTTTGATCCTAGCTCAGGGTTAATGCTAGCGGTGCGCCTAACACATGCAAGTCGAGCGGGAGTATTTTTGTAGCAATACAAAAATACAATAGCGGCAGACGGGTGAGGAACACGTTGGTACCTCCCCCTTAGTCAGGGATAGCCAACCGAAAGGTTGATTAATACCGGATAGTCTCTTCGGAGTAAAGATTTATCGCTAAGGGAAGGGCCTGCGTTCTATCAGCTAGTTGGTGAGGTAAGAGCTCACCAAGGCTATGACGGATAGCTGATCTGAGAGGATGATCAGCCACAATGGAACTGAGACACGGTCCATACTCCTACGGGAGGCAGCAGTGAGGAATATTCCACAATGGACGAAAGTCTGATGGAGCGACACCGCGTGAAGGATGAAGGTCTAACGATTGTAAACTTCTTTTCTGAGGGAGCATAATGAGAGTACTTCAGGAATAAGGGGCGGCAAATCTCGTGCCAGCAGCCGCGGTAATACGAGAGTCCCAAGCATTGCCCGGAATCACTGGGTGTAAAGCGTTTGTAGGCGGTTTGACAAGTCAGATATGAAAGACCGGAGCTTAACTCCGCGTTTGTATTTGAAACTGTCTTGCTAGAATTAGGGAGAGGTAAGCGGAATTCTAAGTGTAGGGGTGCAATCCGTAGATACTTAGAAGAACACCAAAAGCGAAGGCAGCTTACTGGAACTATATTGACGCTGAGAAACGAAAGCGTGGGTAGCGAAAAGGATTAGATACCCTTGTAGTCCACGCCCTAAACGATGGTAATTAAGTGTTGCGCTTGTCGCAGTGCTGTAGCTAACGCGTTAAATTACCCACCTGAGAAGTACGGTCGCAAGATTAAAACTCAAAGGAATAGACGGGGACCCA
>CAYTMN010000019.1:10535-17363 GCA_964438925.1 uncultured Candidatus Peribacteria bacterium | reverse complement strand
GTATTTTAAGCCAAATAAAAATCCCGCTGAAGCGGGACTTTTTGATATATTCTACTGGATGATAAAGTTTCCATCTACCTTCATGAGCAGTGTTGCTATCTCTTTTTCTGCAGCATTGTCAACGAGTCTAAACATAACCGTATTTCCATAGTTTCCATACTCGAGCTTGTAAGTAGTAGCTCAGGCAGTATAGATACGTCCATCTTGAAGTATCGTAAACAGTGGAATATTTCTTCCTTTTTGTATGTTGTAAACTACCGTCGCTCCTGGGTTGATAGGTGCTGTAAGTGGTATCTTGTAGGTGTTGTATCCTCCGTCGTCACCAGTGAAACGTAGATACATTCACGCATCTTTTATACCATCAAACTCTTCTACTACCTCAACAGACTTTTGTTTTGCAAACGTGAGGTACTCAAAGTATATTTCCTCTCCATTGAGGAGAAGTGATATCTTTGGGAATCACTTATCGTTGGTTGGAGTTCCTGAAGGATATATCTTTATATTTACTGCTGGGTTCTGGAGTGTTATCTTTCCAGTAAACTCATCTATCTTCCCCATCACTCCATCGTTATACTTGAGCACAACTCAAGTAGCTGTTTTTGCCGTAAAGTTATAGAGTCCTCCGCTACCACTTGGTACTTTTTGTTGTCCTGAAGCATCAAGCAGCTTGGTAACCACTCCACCTCTAAGTCTATAGATATTTACTGGTTCTTCTTTGAGTGTTTCGTCTATATATCCATTGATCTTGTTACTATTATTTCCGTTGATAGTAGGTATAGGTGGGTATACTTCAAACGGTACTTCCTTGTATCCGTGGTTGTTGTTTTTGTCTATCGCGTGCACTCCTATCATCTTGGTAAAGAGAGTATCGTATGGACCAAACTCAGCAGATACTTGGTTGTAGGTTTTGTTTATCTTTATCTTGTCAGTAGTTCTATCATTGGTTGGGTTTCCGTCTTTGTCTGCATCATCCTCTAGGTCAAAGTCTATGTAGAAGTCCTGTATGTTCTTTACTCCAGCCTCTTCATAGATATAGCTCGTAAAGTCAAAGAGTCTCTTTTGGTATACAGGGATACGTATAGCATTGTCGAGGGTAATGTCTGGTTTTCTCGTATCTGCTTCTTTTTGTGGAGCGAGGAGTATTTGCTTTGACAAGTTTCCTTCTATACCATTTTGGAACATATGTATCACTGCGTAGTAGAAGTCATTTTGGAGTTCTTGACGTATGAGGTATGTATCGGCTTTTCTACCCAGATCATAGAGATAGTAGCTCTTTATATCTCTCCAATCTATCTTGAGACGAGAGTCATCATAGTAGTGTACTTCTAGGTGTGAGAGTACATCAAAGTTACGAGTCTCATCACTTATGTATATCTTGGTTCCCATAGCTATAGGAAGATACGCAAATTTATCGATATCAGGGCCTGTAACGACTATATTTTTATCTGTCATGATATAGGCATTTCAAAGCAGTCGAGAGACGCGAACCGTGTTTTTAAAACGTATATTTTGGTATCTCTCTACAGTCACCGACTTCACTTCGTCTCCTTCGTTTTCTCTATACTCAAGAGTAAACTTCGTCGATCCAGCGTAGAGTGGTGTACCTCAAGTGAGGTTAACTGCAGCGTCAGAAGTTCCTAAGTCATTTGCAAGGTTTCTCACTTCTTTCGTGAGCATCGTGATACCTCAGAGAGTTCCGATGTTTTCTATGTATGCGAGGTTTTTGTTGACTGAGTAGTCTTCTTCATCACGTACAAACGTTGCGTCTTCTTTTCCAGCGATAGCGTCTATGATATACTTTTTGAGTTTTACTGGCTCATACGTATCTGAGAGAAGATTCGTAAACTTATCAACTATTTGGTAGAACTCAAGACGGAAGTTAGAGATATCGTCTCTTTTTGGAGCAGAGAAAATAGCGTTGATAAAGCTGTCGTTTACATCTCCTTCTTTAAATCCGTTCACACTTTCGTAATATACATCTCCATTGAAATACTTATTGGTCGATGATGCTAAGTATAAAGGATTGTCCGTTACAAAGAGTTTTGTATCATCTTTCTTTTTGAGATTTTCTTTTACAAATACTTGTCCTGCCATCATATAGAGAATATCTTCATCTCCATCAAGATCGTAGTCAAAGTTGATAGTTTCTTCATCTCCAGTTACTTCATCGAGGTAGTGGAATAGTCTATAACTGATACCTTTTTCTACTACATAGAGTCACTTGTAGAGGTATTGTTTTCCATCACTGGTACATGCAAGTGATTTTCCATCACCCGCTGCTGCAAGTTGTTTATTTCCTGCGGCATATGCCATAAGTGGACTTCCCATAAGTGGTCATACTGGAGCACTCTTTTGTACCTTTGGAGCAACGAGCACTGGAGCACTTACTGAAGAAGTATCTTCATTGAGAGCACCTTGCTCTTCTACTTCTTTTGCAAATGATGCAAGTCCAGTATCAACACGAGAAAGAATATTTTCTCCAGCAAGAGCTATCTCTTTTTCTCTTTCCCTTGGAGGGTTGACGAGATTTTTTGCTGCTTGTACAAACTTTTCGTTAAACGGTTCAAGTTTTTCTCTATACGCTTCTATTCTATTTGCGCTATCTGCTGCTACCTTTTCTATAGTTGACTCGTCTTGAAGGGTATCGATAGACTTTTTGAGATTTTTTGTCTCTTGTATCTCTGTTGTGATAATATCGTGGAGTGTTTGGAACTTTTGTGTGTTGTTTTCCTCAAGTTCTTTTACGAGGTTTTGCTCAGCACTATAGTCGTAGTGGAGTGCTTCATACCAAGCTTTTTGTATCGGTTCAAAACGAGGGTCTTTGGTAAATGTCTTACTTGCAAGACTCTTTGAAACTATTTCGACAAATGTCGTATTTTCTACTTCTGCATCTTTGTTGTCTTTGAGAGCTTTTGTAAGAGCGATGATTTGGCTCGCTATAAGTTTTGCACTATGCTGCGCAAATGTATTTCCTGCTGCATCTATCTCTTCTTTTGTAGGAGCGTATCCAGACTTGAGTGGGTCTTTTGGATCGGTCGTAACTTTTATATGTATATCTGCAGGAGTAGCATCTGAGAAGTCGAGTGTTGGGATGCTATAGTTGAGTGAGTTTGCAAAGTTGTTGGTAAAACTATTGAGTGGTTTAAGTATGTTTCTCACCATCTCTACGACAAACTCGTTATCAAACTCGAGGTTTACATAGGTCGTTACCTTGATAGCATCAACAAATGGGTAGCTAAACTGTGGAAGTGCAAGGTCAAGGAAGTCAAATGAGAGGTACCCTGATCTTTCCGTCATAAACGCTATCTGGTCTCCAGCTCTCCACTCAGGAACAAATGGACTTCATTTGAGAATACACATCGCCTTGGCGATAAGCTTCATAATATCTGCAATAATCTCAAGAGAAGCAAACATCTTTGGCAGTTTTGGTGGTGGTGGGAGGTCAGGAAGAGTGACTCTTGGGAGACTTGGCAAGTCAGGAAGTTCTGGGAGTTTTATGGTTGGGAGTATTGGCAGTGCAGGGAGCGATATCTTGAGATTTGGGATATCAGGCAAGATGAGCGCTGGGAGATTTGGCAGTATAATCGGACGTTTACTAAACCTAAAGTCTGGCATATAGATGACCATTCCTGCACGGATATTGTGGAGATCGAGGATGATATCTGGCCATTTTGGGAACTGAATAACTGGAATCTTTGGGATAATCATATTGATAAGCTTGAACACAAAGTTGAGCAAGTCATGACGCTCGTTTTTACACTGATGACAGCTAGCAGTATAGTCAGTAAAGATATCTATAAGTACTTGCCAAGACTTGAGTACAGCTTTTATAAGTACAAAGAGTTCTACCCACGCTTGAAACCTCTTTCCATTTTTTCCTATCCATCCTCCTACAAGGTATGATATAGACTCTATATTACAAAGTATTTGAGCCAACCGTTCTTCTTTTTTTCATAAAAGATCTGCAAGTTTCTTTGGGAAATTTTTATAGTCTTCTATTGCTTGAATATTTTTCTCAAGACTAGAAAGAAGTTTTCCAGCATCAAGATGTATCTTGTTTCTCAGAGCATTTGCATCAGAACACGCTTGAGGAGTGAGCTCTTTTGCAGCACAATCAAGAGGTATAGCATACTTCGCTACTTCGTTTTGCCGTTGTCCAAGAGTAGATTTCCAGCTGATAAGTGTTCTGTTGATACTTGCACTATCTATCCAAGGGATACTAATAGATACAACTTGTGGTTCTATAGCGATAAGTGGGAGATTTGAGAGGAACTTGTATACTTCTGAAACTCAGGACATACCTCCTCTTCCTTGGTTCATCAAGTTTTTGATATCGTTTGGTACGCTTCCATTTTGTAGACGAGATATTTTTGCATCTATATCAGCACACTTCAACTCATTTGCACCAGTACAGTCACTTGGTCTTTGTGACCTCAGTGACGATATGAGTCCATTGGTTCTTTCTTGTGCTTTATCAAAGTTTTGTTGTCATTTTTCCCATGACTTTTGAACATTTTCTGTAAAGTTTCCCCATCTGTCATCCATAAGTCCTGAAAAGTCAGGGAGGATGATAAAGAGTGTTGGGAAATCTGTAAGTTTTGTGACGATTTCTTCTACTTGTCTGGTAACCCATTCCATCAAAAATCCTGGGAAAGGCCATACACGTTTCATCTGCACCTTTACCACATCTTCAAAGTTTCCTTTTATGAGTTCACGAGGGTTTATGTCAACAGACAAAGACATATCATCTGCTCCTCCACCTTCGAGGTTGATGAGAGCATCTCTTGGGAAGAGCATTCCTCCAGTATAACGACGACCTGTCGATACGGTAGAAAGAGCTTTTTTAAGTCTATCTTTAAAGTTTGCAGGGTATGTTCCTGTCTTTTTATAGTTGATATAGTCTTTTACAAGGTCTTTATCAAATATCGTTCCGTCAGTAGTTTTGTTGAGAGTATTGTTTTTTTCGTTATCAGAACAGTTACCGTTGATAATACCAAAGTCTCCAGGAGTTGGGGGTCCTTTTGAAATGATATCTCCATCAGAACCATCATCTTTACAACCAAACAGTGGCATAGCAGCAACCACACACTGACCTCCTGGGAGAAGTGGTGAAAGCCCTGGAGCAAACGCCCAAGCTCATGTATTTGGTCAGAAACATACGGCAGTACCAGCTCCTCCAGTAAGTGTCGGAGTGACAAAAAGTCTAAACTGGCTGATACCAAGACCTGTTGGTGTACCATCAAGCCATCCTCCAGCTCCATATGGACTGATAGGCCACATAGGAGGACAGAAAGGACAAGCAGGAACAGTTGGAAATGAGAAAATAGGATATCACTCACCTACATGAAGTCCATCTCCAATAGGGTATCACATAAATGTTGGATCATTTCCAGGAGCAAGAGGAGCCCAGTTGAGTGGTGAAGCGATACAAGAACCACCTCCAAATCCACAACTAAATCACTTGAGGAAGAAATCCATTTGCTTTGAGATATCTTCTATCTTTTCTCCCATACCATCCCCAAAGTTGAGAAGTCCAGTATCATCGTTAAAGTATGGAGTGTCATCTTCGTTGTTTGGGATACCGTCAGCATCACTATCTTGACGAAGTTTTTCAAGCTCTTCTTTTGCAAAGTTGAGAGTATCATCACTGTTTCATCCTATAAGGTCTTCTATATAGTCAGGTATTCCATTTTTATTTTCATCGGTAGCTTTTGGGTCAGCAGGTTGGTTTTTGCACTCTGCCTTGGTCTTTCCTTTTTCATACGATCTATCAGCAACTGAACGATAGATATCTATATCATCTCCACAGTTTTTATTGTTTGGTTTTACGATAACATCTCCCCAAACATCATCTCCTACTTCCCCTTTTTCATAGAGTCCAGCAAGGATATACCCAAACTTGATTGGGAGCGTTTGTACTTCGTACGATATTTTTATTTGTGCTCCTGATGCTAAGTCAAAATCATCCACCATAAACTCATAGTTTCCACCTGGAGCTTTTGTAGCACGGATTCATGCTGGAGTTGATATTTTTGTGTCATAGTTGATGATAAATGGAGAAGGAACAGACTCCATATAGGCAACATTGAGCATCTTTTTAGATGACTGGTTGGTAATAGTTACATCTACTTTTACCTTGTCTCCTGTTTTGAGGGTTCCACCGTTGAGGTCAGTATACACTTTTTTTACATCGACTCCCGCTCAGAGGGCATATTCGCTTTTTACAAAAGTCGTATAGAGATTGCTCTCATAGTAGTCTGACGTATCAGTGTACCCATCATAGTCTTCGAGGAAACTTGCAAGTTCTTCTTCAGACTCGTTGAGTGACTCTTCTAGTTCATCTTCTTCACTTGGGAGAAACTCTATATTTGTCTGTTCATCTGCATCTGGGTCGTAACTCACTTCTTCAAAAAACACATTGTCCATAAACGAAGCATCATAGAGCAACTGTTCATCACTATATGCGTCACTTGCATTGTCTTGTATTTTCTTGAGATACGCAGCATTGTCTGCAAGAAGTGCACTATTATCTCCAGGTTTTGGGAGTTGGTAGAGTCCTTCAAAGTATATGAGTCCTCCCTCATTTCTCGGAGTAGAGTTAAGTTCTATACCGTATCCGTTTCCTACGAGTTTTTTGGTAAACTGTGGTTTTGTCGGAGTTCCTCCTCCGTAAAATATATGTATTTGTCCTGCGTCATCGAGGGTTACAAGGTCTGACTTTCCATCATGATCCATATCAAAGCTACGAACTTGCATGATCTTTCCTTCAAGCTTAAACTGGTCTTTGAGAGGGATACGGATAAAATCTTTCGTAACATTGTTCAGTAA
>CAYTMN010000019.1:10003-10525 GCA_964438925.1 uncultured Candidatus Peribacteria bacterium | reverse complement strand
GGGTCTCCGTCTTTATTTACAAAGAAGATATCATCATACCCGTCTCACGTAAAGTTTCCGGTTTCAACCACACTTCTTCCCTTCATATCAACTACATATGCGAGGTGTCCAAGGTTTTTAAACGGTTCGTGTGCCTTTTTATTTTCAAGCAGACTAAAGTATCCGTCATTTGAAAGAGTCACAATATCTTTTCTCGAATCTTTGTTGTAGTCAAATGTCTTGAAAGCAATGATGCTCGTATCTTTGGAAACGAGGTCTCCCACACCTTGTTCAAAACTACGCAAGTCAGTACTCGAACCTGGGAGTTTTTTCTGTACTTTTTTGAGCATCACTACAGGATCTCCTATGTTGATAAGTCCAAAGCTTTGGTATGCTCTTGTTGCCTCTCAAACAGATTTTCCAGAAGCAAGAAGCAGGAGTATCTTGTTTTGCCCTTGCCATCCAAGTCATCACTCAGAGTAAAAGTTTTCATACCCTGTCAGACTATTTTGAGTAAACGTGTCGAGCGTAAAGTCACTTGCA
>CAYTMN010000019.1:5155-9993 GCA_964438925.1 uncultured Candidatus Peribacteria bacterium | reverse complement strand
GCAAATGGATCTTGGTACGATATATAGTGTGTAGTGTTTTTTCCATCGCTTATCTCTCTATACATATAGAGGCTCGAACTCACATAGAGTCCGATACTGTTTTTTACAGCATTGAGTGAATTTGCAAGGAAACTTGGATCTTTCGTTTTTATAACCTTTCCTCATACATAGTTAAACGCGAGAACTCCTATCTTTTTTTCTCCCGTCATGAGAGAAAATTGAGGGTATTTTACAGAGTTTTGGTCATACAAGAGGTAGATGTTTACATTTTTTTCTACTCTTCCATCTTTAGTGATAGAAAACACTTCATCGCTTTTTGAAGAAGTAAGAACCAATCTGTTTCCTACATATGAAGCCTTATAGTTGCTATCCAGAGATTTTAACAAGATAGATGACTTTTCCGTAGAAGGGTTACACAAACTTATATCCTCGTCGGTAGTGTCACAGTTATCTAGGTAGGTAGAACTCGTATCAAAACTAAACGTTACATCACCTAAAACGGTATTGAGAGAAGCATTGTTTATCGTCATCTTTATTCTTCCTATATCATCAAGTGTTGGAAGGAACTCTATGTTTTGAGAAAGGTCCGCACTTGAGTAGGTTGTATCTATAAGTCCATTTTCCTTGAGTGAAAGGATATCAAGATACTTATTTGGATTATTTAAAAGTGATGTTACCGTGAGAGCTCTGTTGTTTTTGTTAAATATGAGGCTACCAGCAAGATAGTCTTTTTGAGTAACATCTCCATATGGAGCTCATAAGAGAGTCGTATAGAGTGCATTATACTTTTTCCCTTCGAGTTTCGTAGTATTCCAAAAGTAAAACGTCTCTACTTTTCCCGCATTTACCGATACTGGTTTTACCACGATTCCATTATTTGCATCCCAGAAAGTGAGAAGTTGGTCTTTGAGTCATTGTCATAACACCGCAAAATCAGCAGAGGCAGTAAGTGCTTTTTTTGTAGCAAAAGCAAACCTATACGTAGTAGCACTTGTCTCCTCAAAAAACTTTTTTCCAAGTCCTGTGAGTTGTCCTCCTGACTTCATACCTGCTATAACAAGGTCAGCCTTTGAAAATGGAGTTTGTCCTTCTATAGTAAACTTGTTTGCGTCAAAGTTCGGGATAGCTGAAACTTTAAAGTATGCAACTCCAGGAGTGGGAGTAGCCTTGAGGGTAAAGTTTGCGATACCATCTTTTACATTTCCAAGTGAAGTGTCAGAAGTGATAACTGTTTTATATCTATCAAGTATTTCTAAGGCTATTTGAGTAGTATTGTCTGTAAATACAACGTTATTATATCTATCTTTGAGTTCTACTCTCAGAGCAGAAGTTTCAGTATCTGCCGCTTCCATCTTTGCGCGAGAAAGAGAGTAGTCGAGACGGATAGGTTTTTCAGGGAGGATATCTATCTTTTGTTTTGCTATCGTTTTTGCTCCTTCAAGTTGAAAACTCAAGATTGCTCACTTTTTAGCAACGTTTTTTGTATTGATACTCACGATAGCTTCACCACCTGTTACATCAAAGTATGACTTTGTAGGAGTTCAAAGTGTCTGATCTAAAGAGATGTACATACGTGACTTGAGTGAGGTGAGAGGAGTTCCTGCACCATCTTTGAGAGATACTTTAAAGTCATATCTTCCTCCTCATACCACCACTTTTGGTTGCACAGGAGTAACAGTATAAACGATGCTATCTACTACTCTCTGGCTTCATGTTATAGAAAAGAGGGTAGTGCCTGCATCTCCTTTAACATCAAACTTGAGAGCATTGTCTCATGTTTTATTGTTAGTCTTGAGTTGAAATGCTCTATATCCTTCAAATGTTTGTAATTGGATTGTATCTTCTCCATTTTCATAGAACTCAAGTGCTCCTCCACTAATACTTCAAGATATGTTGTAGAGAGTTCCATTTGCAGGATTTTCAAACCTATCAAGCAAAGTGATAATATTTGTCGTAACTGCTCCCTTGCTCTCAGAGACAGTCGCCCCAAGTTGTAGTGTCCCTTTTATAGCGATGTCTGGAGCAACATAAAACTCTTTTTCATATACAAATCCATCTGCATCTTCAAAATCAAGAAGGTATCTTCCACTCTTTTTTAGAGCAAATAAAGGTTTGAAGTTTGCCGTATCAGCAGAAGTCAAAACGAGTTGTTGTTCTGGGTGTTTTTCTCCGTCAGCATACAGAGAAACCTTTACTGGGTATTCAATATTGAGCTTAGCTCCTCCTTTCGTAAAGTTTGAAAGTGAGAAAATAAGTTTTTCCTTCGCGAGAGAATTATTATTAATAGTAGTATAGATAGACTGAGTATCGTGTTTATTTTCATCAGTCACATATATATTGGTATATTCAGAAACTTTTACGGTATCCTGAGCTACCTGTAAGTCTGGGGTACCGCTAGTGTTATCTACAAGAGAACTTGCAGCAAAGAGTCTATCTCAACGTACTTGTACTCTCAAAGGGTTTGAGAGAAGAGAGATAACTGTATTTCCTTTATTATCACGTACATTGATAAATGCATCAAAATAGAGATTAGCGTCATAGCTTCTTGTTGAGAACAAAAGCTCTGCTTCTCCACCATTGGCACGTATATTTGCCTGAGTAAAGTTTATGTACTTCCCTATAAGCTCACGTGTTTCTTTTGTTTCTGTTTGGTAGTTATATACTTCTTTCGCATTTGTATCATCAAATATCTTCTTAGCATCTTTTGGTACTTCTATTTTCTTAAGTCTATAACTTACCTCTGTAATATTGTCATACGATATAATGTTTCAAGCCTTATCTAAAAGTGAAGCTCGCAGATCTCATGGACTTTCGTAAAAATACCTTGAGGCATCACTCGTAAGAAGTATTTCTCCATCTTTAAGACGTGCTTCAAGACAGTCGTTGATTCCATTTTTATTGGCGTCATACGAACACGCTTCAAGTTCTTCTACCTCTGCTTCTGAGAGGAGACTTGCAGAACACACTCCTTCGCTAATCTTTATTTTAGGAGGGAGCATATCTTTCAACCGGCACACTACCGCAGGAATCCATTGCCATATAGGAACTCCATCTGGAGGGGCACACTTGAAAAGTTCATTTGAGTCTTTTGGAGTAGTTGATGCTATGTTAGAACTGAAAAGGTATCCGTTTAAGTTTACATTTGCTCCAATAACATCACCATATGGATTTGCAGACTTTCCTTCTGGATCCATTTTTACATACATAGACTGAGCGTCACCAGGAGCTCAGAGATACGCTACTTCATATTGTTTTTTATTTTTTGGGAGATGGAAATCAAGACTATCACCAGAAACAGAGAGTTCATCGTTGAGGTAGTTTTCAAAGATAAACTTGTATTTTGCCGTTGGAGAAGTGAGACTCTTCCAGTAGAGAGCAAAAGAAAGAGTGTCGAGATAGCTCATTTTCTTTTATTGTCCAGAAAGCGTATAGTGTTTTGTTGGCTTGTCTTTTATTAACTTGTAGTGGTCTACAGTATCTGCAGGATAATCTCCTGTTTTTAAGAGGTCATAAAACGTTTTATCAAGTCCTGAAAGAGTATTAGGACTCGCATTTTTTATAACTTTTGAAATATTGTCAGAGGTATAGTCGAGTGCTCACTTCAAAGCTTCGTTATAGTCCTTTATAGTAGGATTTTTCTTGAGAGTAGTAACTCTGAAGAGATATGGATAGTTTATTTTTTGGTATGTTCCATTTGCTCAAACAAAGTCTACATATCTATTTTTATCTATTGGAAGTGATGGAGTGATAGTTGTCTGTATTTGCGATTTGAGATCATCTATGTTTGGAGATTTATGTTCTACATATGAAGTTATCTTTTTAAAGTTATATACGTGTGTCGAACTACTTTGACATCAAAATCAAGAATCAGAGTTATATGCATCAATATTTGAAAATGACTTCAAAACAGTATCTCCTAGTTTGAGACTTCGAGCAGTACAAGATGGTGCTCCGTTAAAAGTCTTATAAAACTGTTCAAATGTTTCTGGGAAATCAAGTTTTTGGTTTATCGTTCTTGCGCTCCATGCACCAGCTCTCCCACCTGGAGCTGTAGCGATTCTGTATGAGAGGTCACAAGTATATCATAGATCCCATCATCCGTTAAGTCCTTCTTGTGATGCAAGTATGAGACTGTTGTTAAAACACATAAGAGGAGAAGGAGTTTTTGAACTATCTTCAGTTGCTTTTGATCCTGCTGGATCATAGAGGGGAGATATAGCTTTACTTGGGTCTCTTGGTCCTGGAACAAAGTTTCCCTTTGCTATTTCACTGGAAACAAGATTGATAGGAGAGTTCCCTCACCAGTACCCTTGAGAAAGTATTTCTCATATTTTACTTGGACTATCTTTTTTATAAGCATCTTTTGAAACTAAAAGATAGTCTTTCTCCATATTTCCTACGTTGAACGCACGGTTAGACTCAACAAGGGTTCCAGAGTTTGTGAGAGACCCTCTATATATACTACACTCTTTTGCGTTGGTGATAGTCCCTGCATCTTTTCCATGAAGGAAGTTAATATATGATGATCCACAAGAGTTTCAAGGACCAGCATATCCATCAATATTGATACTAGTAGGGATAGCGATATTTCTAGAAAGTCCGGTTTTTACCATTCTATCTATCTCGTTTTCAAGTTCTGTGTTTGCATTTTTTATGATTTGTGCACTTACCAGATCAAGAACCGATATGAGAAATGGAGGCATGTCTACATTGACTGCGGAACTATCTCCCGTATATCTTCCAGAGTTATTTACATGTTTTCTAAATTCTCCTATAGTCGCCTCGTTAAAGATTTCCAAAAAGTTCTTTACACTATTGTTGGTGATATAACGAGTTGA
>CAYTMN010000019.1:4465-5145 GCA_964438925.1 uncultured Candidatus Peribacteria bacterium | reverse complement strand
CCTACTCCGGTTGTTGATGGTCCAGCAAGTTTTGACGTATCAAACTTTGGATCAAGTTTGAGGAGGAGGTCTTTGAGTTCTACATCTTGTTCTCAGAGTATATACCCTTTTACTCTCTCAGCGAGGTCCTTTGAGTAACGATGGTAACTGAGGTCTTCTATATTGTCGAGGTATGCTTGGTATCCTTTATATTTTACAGTATCAACTGCCACATTTTCACGGAACTGGTCATAGTAAAAAACATATGGGGCATAGTCTGTTGGAACTCCTGTAGCAACATCTCAGTTCAAAACTCCTTTGTCTTGAGCAAAGTCTCCAGTTCCAGCGTAAAACTTCGCATTTTTTTCAAAGTATTCGTGAATCTTTTGTATATCTTTAGTACTATCTCCAGTATTTGGAGAGATAAACCCATGCCATATCTCTGCCTCTGGTTTTGAAACTTGTGAATCTCTTTCATAGTTTTCTGTTTTGTGGTTGTATACGTAGGCTTTATCGGCGAAATCAACGTATGGGAGAATCGTTTTTGAAAAGTTGCTAGTATCGCTAGCAAGTGGAAGTGGGATGTTTCAAACAAACACCGTACCCACAAGCTTTGACTCAAAGCTCACATTGCTCACGCTCTTGTATCCCTTGAAGTACAGGTTCTCCAAAAGTGAGGCAATATCAAATGGACGAGCATT
>CAYTMN010000019.1:0-4455 GCA_964438925.1 uncultured Candidatus Peribacteria bacterium | reverse complement strand
GCATTTGTTGGCACTGGTACGATAACTACTTTGGTTTTCTCAAGTGTTTTTTGTACGTTTTTTGCATAGGTCTCCAGATCGCTTTTTACACTTGGATAGATATCTTCTTGTACCGCTACAGAGACGATATTGAAGTACTCAGCACTTGCAGCCTCGGCACTACCTCAGAAAAAGTCTAGGGGAATACGGAAAGTGAGTGAAAAGAGAATAGAAAAAATAAGCAGTCCTGATACTACTTTTTGATATGGAGAGTGGCTTCATCATCTTCTCGCACGACTCATAGGGAAATCTCTATTTGGATATACGATTTTTGTATCTGGCTTCTATTGTAACAAAAACAACATTTTATACAAAAAAATAAGCGTAAAAATTTCTGGACTTTTTACCTAAATAGAGCCAAAAATAGTGGACACGACATAGTCGACATTTTTAGACACATAGACAAAACCCTGAGAAAAAAAGTTTTGTCCAAAAAAAAGCAAGAGACCACAAAATAGGTTTCTTGTCTCATATAAAAGAAAAAGACAAAAAAATACTTCTCAAAGAAGTATCGACAAAATAGACATATATCATTATGAAAATGTCTCCTGTAAGTTCTTTTTTTCCCACTCTTGAATCACGAGCGAATTATCCACTGAAGTCTGCGTATCTATCTTTTGTCATTTAAATTCTAACCAGATTTTTACATTTCCCTTTGGAAGTGTGTAGAGAAATGATTTAAACTCTTGTAATAGCTCTTTTTTGGTAAATGGAGATATCTTGACGGTGTACTCTGACGGAGCGAGTGGAGAGGCATCTATATCTACGATAGACATATGAGAAACTATGGCTGTTTCAAGCGAAACTTCAAACTCTCAAGTACTAGGAGCTTCCTCTATATCGTCCATACTGTCCTCAGAGACTTCTTCTCAGTCATCATCTGAAAGTGGTTTTGGAGGTACAACAGGAGCAACAGGAGGCATCACTACTTCATCTGGCACGATAAAAAGAGCTCTTTTACTCGTATCAAACGCACCCATAGCTTTTGCTTGATCTCTCGCTTGTGAAACAGAGAGGACTTTACAGTCACGAGCCTGCACTGCCTTGCGTCAAAAAGCGAAATCAATACTTACGTTTCCATCAACCACGATAATATTTCCTACCTGTATTTTCCCATTAAACTTATCGTAATCTCGGTCAAATACTGTCACTTCAAAGTTGTAGTCAAACCCCTCACACAAAAGAATCATCATGTTTTTTCACGTCTTGGTGAATATCTTTCTCACATCTAAAACTAGCCCCAACGCCTTGCAAGGCTTTTTCATATCATCTTTCATTTTCTGTTGTCCTTTCTCATCAAGGGCATCAAACATTTCTTTCGTCTTCTCTATCGGAAGGCGGAGGTACTTTACATTGGCAGTTCTCTCAGCCACATACTTTTTGAGTCCATCAAGTGGATGTCCCGAAACCATAAACCCAAGTACTTCTTTCTCGTTAAATAAGGTTTCTTCAAAACTATGAGCTCTAGTAGCTTTTAGTACCAATTTCTCTGAGTCTTGTGTATCTCCCATCATGTCAAAAAGTCCTATCTGAGAAGACTCTTTTTTTTCTTCTTTGGTTCGTGAAAAACGAATAATCTCCTCTATATTATCTAAAAGCGCATTTCTCTCTGAGAGTTCATCCATCGCTCACGCTTTTATGAGTGATTCAAGAGTTTTTTTGTTGATGACTTCTTTCCCACATACTTCTATAAACTCCTCAAGAGAGGCAAACTTTTTCCCATCGAGTGTTTTTCTTGCAGCGATGATAGCCTGTATAGGTCCTTCTCCCACTCACTTTATCGCCTTGAGTCCAAAACGGATATTTTGGTCATCTATATAGGTAAAATGCTCAAAAGACTCCTGTACCGAAGGTGGCAACATATTGATATTTTGTGACTTTACCTCTTCTACTTCCATCGCAATACGGTCTAGGTCTTCCTCGTCACTTGTCAGAAGACTCGTGAGAAACTCTGTTGGATAGTACGCTTTGAGAAATGCGGTTTGATAGGCTATAAATGCGTAACATGCAGCATGCGACTTGTTAAACGAGTAGTCAGCTGCAGGCATGATCATCTTTTCGTAGATATAGTCTGAAGTTTCTTTTTTATACTCTCTGTATTTTTCTGCTTTGTCTATAAACTCATGGCGAATTTTCTCGATGACATCTTTCTTTTTTTTACCAACTCAACGTCTGAGCATATCCGCTTCAGCAAGGGAAAATCACGCCATTGATTGTACAAGTCTCATAAGCTGTTCTTGGTAGACAGCGATACCATATGTCACGTCCATAAACGGTCCAAGATCTTCAAAAAGTTTTTTTCTCTCTATTTCAACAACGTCCTTTCCATACTTTTTTTCGAGGTCTTTTGCGAGGTCTTCATACATATAGTCGACACTCTCTTCTCAAAATTTTCTCTTGATATAGTGTTCTATAAACTGCATCGGTCCAGGACGATAGAGCGCAACCATCGCGATGACATCATTTATATCACTGGGTTTGAGAGGTTTGAGCCAACTTCTCATTCCTGAAGATTCAAACTGAAATATCCCTGTAGTATCCGCTTTCGCAAAAACTTCAAAAACTTTTGGGTCAGCAACGTTGACGTTGAGGATATCTATATCTACTCCCTTAACTCTTTTTACTATGTCGATAGTTCTTTGAATGATAGTGAGGTTTCTCAGTCCCAAGAAGTCCATCTTTAAGAGTCCAAGATCTTCGAGAGGATACGCAGAGTACTGAGTAACGGTAGAGGTACTGTCTTTTGGAGGGTGTTGTAGTGCTGTAAAGTGAGTAATACTCTCAGGAGCGATGATAACTGCACAGGCGTGCACTCATAGCTGACGAACATTTCCTTCTATCTTGAGAGCATCGTCAATAATGGCTTTATACAGAGCATTTTCAGCATAGGCTTTTTTAAAATCAGGGCTATCTTCAAGGGCTCATCTGAGCTTGGTTCCAGGTTTTTCCGGTATGAGTTTTGCAAACTCATTCATCTCAGCAAAAGGAACTCCGCGTACTCTTCCTACATCTTTCACCGCAGCACGAGCAGCAAACGTACCAAACGTACATATTTGCGATACTCTGTCTGCTCCATATCTGCTTTTACAGTAGTCTACAACTCTATCTCTTCCATCGTCACTAAAGTCCGTATCTATATCGGGCATAGAGACTCTGGCAGGGTTGAGAAAACGTTCAAACAGCAAGTCATACTCGAGAGGGTCTAGGTCAGTTATCCCTGAAAGATAGGCAAGGAGTGCTCCAGCAGCCGATCATCTCCCCGGTCATACGGGAATACTGTTTTTTCTCGCCCAGTTGATGTAGTCTGAAACTATGAGGAAGTATGCGTCAAATCACATCTCATGCACCACGAAAAGTTCATACTCAAGTCTTTCTATCTTTTGATAGATTTCAGGACTCAGAGTAGACAAAAACTGTATTTTCTCTCCTGAGAAAAACTCAAGTGATTTTGACTTTAGTGCTTCGATACTCGTATCTTGTAGAGCGGTTGTGAGTCACTCTATACTCTTTTTAGTAGACAACAAAAAGAGTTCATCGTGAGAAAAAGGAGTCTTGTATCTCCAATTAAATCATAAAAAACAAAGATAGCGAAGATAAAACTCATCACTGGAAATATGTTTATATTGAAACGTTTGTCAGAGTTCTTTTTCTTTGCAAAATTTTTCAAATTCATGATGAAGTGTGGCGTGTTCTTCAGGAAGTTCATACACCGGCATCAGTGGTTTTCCCGTAGGGATTTTTAGGTCTATTTGCTGACATATCTTCAAAGAGTTGTCTAAACTTTCAGGAATATACCCAAAAAGAACTTCCATCTCTTCTCGTCACAAAAAAGAATAATCTCCGTTAATAAACGTAGGTCTATCAGGATTTTCTATCTCATATCCTGTTCATAAAGCCACGATTACGTCTTGAGTTCCTTTGTCTTGTTTGTCTATATAGTACGTATTGTTGGTTGCAACCACCGGCACTGAAAACTCTTTGTTTATCTCTATAAGTCTCTGTGTTACAAAGTTTTGCTTTGGTATATCGTCATGAGACAAAAGTTCTAGATAGTAGTTTTCTTTCCCAAAAATACTCTGGTAAAAAGCGATTCTCTCGACCACTTCAGCAGTAGATTTTCCAGAAAGCAGATAGTATGATATCTCAGAGGAAACAGGACCAGACAGACAAATAATATCTTGAGAATATTGTTTGAGGGTATCAAAAGAGAGAATAGGAAGCGATGTTTTCGAAGTTGTAGAGAGATGCGAGGAGGTAGTGAGTTCTATGATATTTTTGTATCCATTGTAGTTTTTAGCTAGCAAAACTAGCTTGTGTGAGAGTTTTGGATCTACGCTCGACTGAGTATATATCTCTGTTCCCAGGATTGCCTTGATTCAAACATCTTTTGCTGCTTTATACAGCTCATGACATCCG
>CAYTMN010000018.1:0-17476 GCA_964438925.1 uncultured Candidatus Peribacteria bacterium | reverse complement strand
AACAATAAAATTTTTCTCACTTACTTGCGCCTCAAAGACATACTTTCCTGGAGTAAGGAGTTGTTGATATGCAGGGGAGAAATCAATTATTTGTTCTTTTCCTACTTCAATACTCAAAGTGTCACATGTTATCCCTTTGAGTGCGACTGTTTCCCCATTGAGAGTGAGAGTAATATCTTTACAAGGAGAAAGAGTAATTCAAGAACTAGTGTTGTTTTTAATCTTGAGTCATACATGAGCAGGAATACTGTATGAAGATTCTGTTGTTTCTACAACCACAGACTCAGTCGAAGCTCAATCTTGTTTTTGTGGATTTCAAAAATACTGAATAACGAGTAAAAAAACAAGAGTTACAAGTAGAAGATTTAAAATTTTATCTTTCATATATTCATTTATTAATCAAACATTTTTTTAAGTAAAAAGCCTATATCTTGAGAGAATTTCTCTTTGTTTTGCAAATCTCTTTTCTCCAAAAGAGTACTTTTTTTTACAACAAATACAAGGTCAAAAAAATTGTTTTTATGCGATGTAAAAGTATAAGAGGATACGAGAGTGTAAAAGTGTCTCCTGTAGTAATTTCTCTCTACACTTCCGTTGGTACTTTTTCAAGAAATAACTATCGCAAAACGGTTATGTGACTGAGTATTTTGGAGAAAGTTTAATACCACTCCATACGAAAAAAAAGGTTTTCAAAAATCCAAAACCTTTTTTACTTGTGTTTGCGTAAGTCTTAATCCTTTTTCTAACACATGTGATCTATTTACTTTTGATAATTTCCCTTTCCATCAAAAGGTGATTTTCTCGCAGTTCCTCCAGCAATAATGTGGAGTTTTGCTTTCCCCTTAATTTGTTTAAATCTTTTTGGGTAACTTACAACGAGAGAATGTCTTCCGTTTCTTCTTCTTCTTGCAAGAACTTCTCAACCATCTTTAGTGTTACTTCTTCTCAAAAATCAGTGAAGTCTGAGTCTCTTTCTTTTCTTTAGTTTAGCTAACATTGGAATAATTTTACTTTTTAAGCAGAGCGAAGTTTATAGAAAAACCTCAAAATGTCAAAGATTTTTTGTAAATTCTTATGATATAAGAGCCCTATGCAATGCATTTGCCGCTTTTTTCCCATCTTTTGGGTCCACAGAAAAAACCATAGCCCTTTCAAGTGCTCACTGAGATGCCATTTCAGTATTTATTCCCGCAGTGGATAGTGCCGACGTAGCTTTGTTCAAAATTCAGATTTCATGAGATATATTTTGTCAAATACAGTATACGAGAGTTTTTTGGGACGTCTTAATAAACTCAGTAACAGTGTCTTGTGGAATATCAAGTGCTTCACGAATTGAACTCACTATTTTTTCTACATTTGAGCTCTCTCAAAATACCTTACTAATGGTAAAGCTTACTTCTGTTTCACTCGTACTTACAGCATCAACACTCGCATAATCTTTCACCTTATCAAAAATAGTAGCAAGAATTCAAGCTCACGCCATTTTTGTAGAACTTACAGAAAATTGAATAATATCTTTTATACCTATAAATTGTACTCATTTTTCATCGGTTCACTCTGAGCTTATAAGAGAACCAGGACTTGAAGTGTTAAAAGGGTCATAGAGGCGAATAGAAATCCCAGCGTCGAGTACTTCTTTACGAAGTGTCTGTCAGTGAAGAAGTTTTGCTTCGGCTCATCAAGTTATTTCTCTTGCAGTAGTATGGTTTACTGTTGGGATAAGTCTAGGAGAAATATCTTCCTCAGCAATTTTTGGATCTAGCGACAAAAGTCACACTACTGATTTTTGAATATCGAGCTGAGATTCATATCAGGCTTTTCGAGCTCAAACTGCTACAGCAGCGGCTGTAGCATCGCTGTATCCTCTTCCAACCGCTTTTTCAATCCCTCATGGAAGTCCAGAAATATATCACGGAATAATAGCAATAGCATCCCCCGAGACTATTTTTGAAACTCTCTTTCAGAATGTATTAGCAACTCTTTCAAAGACATTTTTTTCTCAGGTAAGATTATTCACAAGTTGAGTAGTATCTAACAGTACTGACGACACTTGAGACGATTGGAGTTTCCCAAGCTCTCAAACAACAGTATTGAAAAGTTTTGCGGAAAGAACTTCTCAAAATCCAAGAATAGAAAATGCTGGGGCATCATCATCTGTCATCGTAGTAGGGATAGTATAGTCCTCTTGAAGAGGATCAATAATGCTCTGTTTTTGTTCAATTCTGTCTAAAAATCAAAATACGGCGACAATAAACTTATCAAACTCTATCTTTGAAACTCACAATACAGCATCTTGTACATCTTCTACGTCTGATAGGTCTTGTTTTATTAATTCTCTATGAAATTCTCTAAGTGCTTGGATTATACTCTGAACTTTTGGACGTATAGCTGAAACTGTTTGTGCAGTAGCACTTTGAAGAAGTTTTCCTATCTTTATAAGTTCATCAGTAGTATTAAAGCTTGAGCTTCTCATTGCCGATATTACTACCGACTGACTCACTCCTTCTTGCACATCTTGGAGTATATTTTCTGCACTTTTTCTCATCTGTGCAGCATTTTCTCATCAGAGCTTCTTTACTATGTGTTTCATAATTATTACAAAAAAATATATACTTTTGTAAAGTATATATTATAAAATATTTTTTCTTCGTAAAATTATTTTTTGAAATTACCCAATAATTGTTCATTCTTTCTGTCAAAGACAGGCTCTAAGCATAGCTCCCTCTTTATACAGGTTGATAACTCTCAGTTCAAGATTTGCCTCTTTTGCAAGCGCTACAGCAGTCTGGTCCATAACTCGTATATCGTTTTTTATAACTTGCGTATAATCAGCTGAAGATATAAGTATTGCATCTTCGTGCTTCTTTGGATCTTTATCATACACTCCATCAACTTTTGTTGCCTTTATCATACAGTGACACTCAAGCTCTAAAGCTCTTAAAACTCCAGCAGTATCTGTCGTAAAGTATGGGTTTCCCGTACCAGCCACACATATAACAATACGTCATTTTTGCATATGACTTGTCCCCTTTCTTTTTATATATTTTTCTCCAACTTCTGGCAGGTCAAGTGCCGTCATGAGTCGAGTTTCTATCCCTACTGACTCAAGTGCATCTTGCATCGCAATTCCGTTCATAATCGTTGCGAGCATCCCCATATAATCAGCTGCTGTTCTATCCATCCCTTCAGCAGAACCAGCGATTCAGCGAAAAATATTTCCTCATCATAAAACGAGGGCAATTTGAATATTGCAATCATAAATCTCTTTAATCTGCAAGGCTAGTTTTTTTAGAAACTGTGGATCGATTCCATATTCTTTTGTTCATTCTAGTGCTTCTCCAGATATTTTTATAAGGACTCTTCTTTTTTCTTTCATAGATTATGGTAACTTCTTAAAATACATATCTGCCTCTGAAGATTTTCCAGAAAAATCTTTTTCTTTTAGTTCTTTGTTTTTATCTCCCATATTTGCTTTATCTACTCATATTCATGTCTCTAGAGTAAGTATTCCATACTGACCTCAAACAAAGTCATAATAATGTCTTTCATAGAGATAGGTATCAGCTTCTAGTCTAAGAACATTGAAAACAATAGATCGTTCTTTTACAACATCACGACATGTATTCCAGTAGGCCCAAGAGTACTTGGTTAGGAGAAATTCTGTAATACCGTCAGTAGCTGAACAATCAAGAGGAGAAAGTTCCATCTTTTGAAGAGAAAGCCCAGCAATATTTGTTGGTTCTCATACTATCTCACCACTTCAAGTAGCTTGAAGAGCTGCAGTTCGAGAAGCTTCATTTTTATCAAGATATATTTCCACTTTCACTTGTGAGCTGTCTTCTCAAAATTTCGCAGTAAATAGATATTCATTTTTTCAAAAATCTAGTACCTTTTGTCTTGCTGATGCATGATACTCAAATGTTGAAGCTCAAAGTATATAGTTTTTTAAGGTATACGAGTCGAGTGGATAACTTGATTCACCATTAGAAAACTGAACAGTAATGGCATCTACTCAACCTGATTGTGCCTTTCCATGAATAGTGATTTCCTCAAAGTTAATACTTGATTCATCAATCGGGTCAATAGTAATGTACCCTTTTTCATCAAGGTATGTAATTGCTACTTTTTTTTGTGCACTCAGTGTCGTTTCTATCTCTCATCCAGTTTGAGTTTGAGGGAGTTCTATCCCTGTTTGAGTTTGAGATAAAAGCTCTTGTTTTGCTGTATCTATAGACTCATCCGTTGCTCAAAAGCAAGAAGTAAGTAAGAAGAAACATATGACTGCTATATATATTTTTTTCATATATAAAAAATGGTAATATGTTACAGAATTATATAAAAAAACTCTTTTTTTAAAAATTATTTTCTTTTCAAAACAATAAGCCCCGATATGGGGCTTATATTTAGACTGCAGAAATAATAGGAATAATCATAGGTTCTCTTTCAAGTCTTTGAAGGATAAATGCTTCAAGGTCTTGTCTGATAATCTTGAGTAAATCTTTTTCCTCAATATCAGGAACATCACGAACGGTATTTTCATACACCTCTCTCGCTTTTTTGATAATCATACGATGAATATGGCGTACTTCTTCTAAGTACACAAGTCCACGAGTTTCAAGACGAATGTGACCAAGAAGTGCTTTTGTACGGCTATCTATCTTGTAGAGCACTACGAGTACTCCAGAGTTCATCATCTTTTCTCTTGCTTTGATTACATGACTTGTAGCAGTTCCTACTCCAACTCCATCAATAATGATGTCTTGAATTGGAACCTTGATCTTTGAACGGAAAACACTTCCATCAGGAGCGAAGTCAACGATATTTCCATTATCAAGTAACAGGATATTGTCTTCTTTTATCCCCACTTCCATAGCGCTGAGTTTATGTCTATGACGGAAATACAAATCTCCATATATAGGCATAAAGTAGCGAGGTTTAACAAGAGAAATCATAAGTTTTTGCTCTTCTTGTTGTGCGTGTCCTCACGTATGTACCATTTCATCAGCTTGAGTGATAACATTTGCTCAGAGTCTTACAAGCTTATTGATAACACCATATACTGACTTATCATTTCCAGGGACAACAGAAGATGAAAATACGATAGTATCTTCAGGCATGATTTCTATACTTCCATGCTTTCCTTCAGCCATAAGTGTAAGAGCAGAAAACTCTTCTCACTGACTTCCCGTTGTTACAACGATTTGTCTTTCAAAAGGTATTTCGTTTGCTATCTTTGGAGACATCTTACGAATACGATTTGGTTGATAATGAATATATCAAAGTTCTTTTGCAATAGCTGTATTTTCAATAAGACTTCTTCCAGCAAGAAAGATGTATCTGTCATACTTTTCAGCAAGATCAATAATCTGTTGTACACGAGAAATCCAAGAAGAAAACATGGTGATAATAAGTCTTCCTTTTGTATGTTTTGAAATAATCTTTTCAAGAGTTTCTTCAACTTCTTTTTCTGATTTAGAAAATCATTTTCTGATAGACGCTGTAGAGTCTGAGAGGAAAAGAGTTACTCCTTTTTCTCAAATTTGAGCAATTCTATCAAGATCAATAGGTTTATCGATTCTTGGAGTATAGTCTATCTTAAAGTCTCCTGTATGCACGATTCTTGCTCCACCTGGAGTTTCAATACATACTCAAGCACAGTCAGGAATAGAATGGTTTACTCTAAAAAATTCTACTTGAAAGTGTGATCCTATTTTCACTTTTTCATTTTTTGCTGTATCAACTTCTACAAAGGTAGTATAGTTCATAAGTTTCGCTTCCTCTAGACCTTTTTTAATAATCCCAAGAGTAAGCTTCGTACCAAAAAGTGTTGGCATTCAAAGTGCTGGGAGGATATGTTTTAACGCTCCGATATGATCAAGATGAGCATGAGTAATAACAAATCCTTTGATATTATTTTTATACTGTTGAAGAAATGAAATATCAGGTACAGAGTAGTTTGCTCAAAGCATTTCTGGTTCAGCAAATTGTACTCCACAGTCTACGAGAAGTATCTCATCTTTATACTGAAACATGTTCATATTTTTTGAACCAGTTTCATTGTTTCATCCGATAGGAATAACTCTTGTATACCCATCTCTGAGAGTTGGGAGGTAAAATTTTGTTTCAGGAAATTTTGCAAGTGGATGAATACGTGGTCACATATTTTGACCAAGTTTTACGGGAGCAGCTACTTCATCACCAACAACATCCTCAGTTGTATCTTCTTCTTCAAAAGTTTCTACAGTAGGGACAACATCATTGTCTTTTGCTAAAACTTCTTCAAGTTTCAATTTTTTGATATCTGGCTCGTTTTTGAGCTCATTATCAAGTTCGTCTAAAAAATCTTTCATAATATAATAATAGAATGATTAATAAATAAAAATTGAGAATTTTACACAAGAAAATGAGGGTTTAATTGAGTAAGGCACACAAAACATCTCGCCTTTCAAGGGTTAAAATCTTTCAATTGAATGTAGGGAAAAATCGTACATTACCTCATCATTATAATGATTTTGTCAGATATTGCAAAGTTTTTTCAAAGTTATACGGTATCTTGGTGATGTCCCGATAGTAGTTTTTTGGTTGAGTTTCAGTAGAAAAGTCAGTGTTTGAAAAAGCTTCATCTGGAAAAACATAGTCCTTGAAAAACAAATATTTTTTTAAAAGAACATCGTCTTTTTGTGCAAGCGTATAAAATCGTTTATTATGTAGAACAAAAAAAGTAAATGTCTCAGCAAAATCTTCATACTTATTGGTCATAGCATACCCGGAAACAAAATGACTCTGCTTTGATCACTTTTTCAAAACTTTTGTCTCTTCCCAAGATATATCATAAAAGGTACTACTTGTATCTCAAGTAAAGGTCCCCTCAAGATAGTATAAGTCAAGATAGTGTCAAAATTCGTGTACAAATACGGATAAAAGCTCATTTTTAGGAAGTCGGAGAACTCAAAAAAGTTTTATAGATTTATCTTTAAACTTTCCTCTTACTTCCTGAATCTTTTCATAGAGATCAATTCATAGAAAGTATATCTTTGAGTTTATATGGTCACTTTGGGTAAATGTATTGATATTGGCTTCAGCCTCTGCAAGTTTTTCTTTGAGTTCCGCGGGAGTATAGCTTAAAAATATCTTTTTCGTTTGCGTAGCGTCAACTCAAACAGATATAGGAGTCTGGGTCTTTTTTTCTTCCTGCGACTGTTGTGTGAGTTTAAGTTTTTCTTCTTTAAATATCTTTTCGTATATCTCTCTTTCTTCTTGGGATAGAGGAGTATTGAGTTCTCACGTGAGAGTATGTTTTGTCTTTTCTATAAACTCATTTTCTATCGATACTGGGCTTTTTTGAGTAAAAAAAATACTGTCAATTACCAAAAACAATCCAAGGAAGAGTCAGGTAAAAACAGTAATGAAAAGTACCTTTTTCAACATAAACAGAGAACTAAAGATACTAGAGCCCAAATATAATACTTACAACAGCGGCAATAAGTGCAGACGCGGACACGAGAGCGAGAAATCAAATAAGTGACCACTTAATAATTTCTTTTGCCTTTGAGAACTTTTCTTCATCTCATTGGCTTACAACCATCAGAAAAGATCCGTATACTATCCCTCAAACAGCGACAATACCTAAAATCCCTCCGATAACCTTTACCCAGTTTTTAATAATCGCTTTAAATCCATCTCACGTAAGTTTCAAATCACCAGTCTTTTCTGTTCCTACAAGGTTAGTGTTGGTTTTCAAACATCCAGAAACAGCACTCTTTACATCTCATGTACCATCATATGAACATTCAGCAGCATAAGAGATATGTTGTGATGAAAACAAAAATAGTGCAAGTAGCAGAGAACAAAGTATACTTAGGAGTTTCATAGTTAAAATTTTAGTCAAACAATAAGTTTTACAGCAGCCCAAGAAAGACCAACAATCACGAGTCAAATAACGGCATAAATAAAGGCAAATAACGCCTTTGAAAACTCTTCTGGGTTTCCACGAGCTATAAAGAGCTTTCCTCCGATAACCAGAAACACTCCAATAGTGATAATGGCAAGCAATCCAAAAATAGAATCTCTAATAAACGCAAGAAATGTGTCGAATGCTCAAAATCCTTCTGAGGTATCAGTTACTAAGACTGTTGAGTCAGTATCTGGAAGGATATTGTTTTTTATATTGTCATTTCCAAGTGGCGCTGCAGCAAAAGCAACAACAACATTGGTAATAAGAAGTACACAGAGAAGTAATAATTTTTTCATACTATATTCTAAAATCATTTATTATATTTATCAAGGTCCATGCAGAAACAGAGAGTAACACTCCAGTCAGAGAATAGATAATCCACATCTTTGCTTTGTTTACTTTTTCATCATCTCCCATGGAGATAATATATTTTATCCCAGCAAGCATCAGACAAATAACCGCAATAACAGCAATATACTTTATACCATTGGAAACGATAGAACCAATAAATCCGATTCATATGTTTTTGCTCGCAGTAATATTTGCAGCAGTTGGAGCGTCAATACTTGAGTCTGGACAACCAGGAAGTCCATAACAGTTCACTTCTGGAGCTTTTGCTAGCACTGGAGTAATAGCAAAAAATTGAGCCACCAGATACATAAAAAAGTTTTTCATACTCTAAGAATAAAGTAAGTAACGAACGAGAGCAACAATGTAGTACGAAGAAAGTGCTACAGCGAGAGCGATAAGCCCTGAAGTAAAAATAGACTTTCCTTTAGAAAGCATCTCATCATTTCCAGCATGGATAATCATATACCCAGCACCGATAGTCATAGTAAGAAGCGCTAAAGTTCCCATAGCAATCATCAAGTACTGAATAGTATTTCAAAGCAGAACATTTATCATCCCGTAGGTTCCTTCTCCTTTCATAAACAAGTCTCCTCCGCCAGGTGTGAATGTTTTAACATCGATTTGAAATCAAGCATCTGTCATATCATTTGCGGCGTCTGTAGCGAAAGCACTAAAAGAAAAACTTACTGCAAGAAGACTTGCAAGTAAAACGAGTATAGAAAACTTTTTTTTCATAATATTTTTTATCTTTTAGGCATTGTACAAAAAAAAATCCTTTTTACAAAAAAAATTTCATACATAAAATGCAAAGCGTACATTTACCCAAAAAATAATGAAAATAGCTATTTTACACGAAATGCTCGTGAAACTATGAGGTGCTGAAAAAGTAATAGAAAAAATACTCAGTATCTTTCCAGATGCAGACTTGTATACCCTGATATATGACGAAAAGAAGGTCTGAGATGTTTTTCCAAGAAACTATGGAAAATGAAAAATCATCCAGTCTGCAGGTATGCCCCAGTTTATATATGACCTCACTGGAAAGCAAAGACTCTGTCTCCCATTTATGGCAAAAGCAGTTGAAAGTCTAGACTTTTCAAAGTACGATCTGGTTATCATCTCTTCTTCTGGATTTGCTCATGGAGCTATCACGAAACCCGAAACAAAAACTATCGTGTACTATCACTCACCTTCTAGGTACCTTTGGGATTGGACCAATGAGTACAAAAGAGATATAGGATGGTCAAAATGAATCAAATGACGGATACTTGGAAATCTTTTTTTACGCCTCAGAGAATGGGATTTTTTAGCATCTCAAAGAAATGATATACTTCTCGCAAATAGTAAAAATGTTGCAACAAGAGTACAAAAATACTACAAAAAAACTGCAGCAGTACTCTATCCTCCAGTAGAAGTCTCACGATTTAGTGCTCAAATACCAGAAGAAACCTTTAGTTTTCTGGAGAAAACCTATAAAATACGCTCAAAAGAGTACTATATAGTCCTTGGAGCTCTTACAGAGTTTAAAAAAGTGGAGATTGCGATAGAAGCGTTTCAAAAAATGCCAGAAAAACAACTTGTTATCATAGGTGAGTGACCTCTGAAAGCAAAACTTCAGAAAATGTGTCAAACATCAAACAATATTCATATTATCGGAGCACAGTATGGAGCAAATCTTGTAGCCTTGGTACAAAATGCTTTGTGACTTGTTTTTCCTGGAGAAGAAGACTTTTGAATCGTCCCTATAGAAGCAATGTGAGCTGGCATCCCTGTTTTTGCATATAAGGCTTGAGGACTGCTAGAAAGTGTTATAGAAGGAAAGACTGGAGCTTTTTTTGAACATCCCGAAGGAAAAGACTTTGTAAGACTCTTTGAAACCTTTGATACACAAGCAAAAAACGGCTATTTTTCAAAAGATACACTTATTTCACAAGCACAAAAATTTAGTGAAGAAGTATTTGAAGAAGGATTACAGAAGATATGTGAAGCGTAAAAACTTGCCCTAAAGACGTTTCCTTGTACAATGCACTCATTTATAAAGTATAAAGATATGATTCGAATATTTTTTGCCGCTTTTGTTTTCCTCCTTCCTTGGCACGCACTTTTTGTTACATATCTAAAGTGTAAAGCAGGGATAGACCCTACTTTTTTACGCTTTTGGAAAGAAATAACTCTCTTGGTAGTCTTTATCACGACTGTTTTTTGGGTACTCAGTAAAAAACACTGGAATCTCTCAAAAATCCTCAAAGACAATACAGTGGTATGACTCAGTATTGCTTTTACGCTTTGTTCTCTCGTATATGTTTTTTTCCCATATTTTACCATAAAACCATCATCTGTGTTAGGATTTAAGTATGATGTATTTTTCCTATTTGCACTGGTTGTTGGTCTCTATATCCCAAGCCTGAGAAAGGACCCAAGTCTCTTTCTCAAAAGTGTATTTACGAGTACTGGTCTCATAGTAGGTATTTTTCTTTCATGGTATTTGTTTTTTGACATCAAAACTACCACAGAGATTTTCGGGTTTTCAGATGCAGTATCTACCTACAATGCGCAGTCTTGTCTTTCATTTTCACAAAATGTAAATGGACATCATAGATTTCAAGCGACCTTTGGATGACCAATTCGCTTTTCTGTTTTTGTAGTAATGGCATACATACTCTACCTTGGGTATATGCTCGATAAAAAGTATCTCAACCCTCTTATAAAATACAGCTTTGTTTGAATAGTAGGAATAATCACAATTATTGCCGTTATTTTTTCATACACAAAAACTTCTCTCTTGGGGCTTATATTTACACTCTGAGTATTTTGATATATGAGTTGGAAATATATCTACAGAGGAAAACTCAAAAAGATATACCTTCTTTGGGGTGGGGGTATCGGGTTTCTAGGACTTATGAGTATCGCTATAGCAAAAAAGGACCTCTTTTTACACCTATGAGCGATGATCAACAGACTTGATAATCTTTCAAAATCAGTAGAAATGTTTTTCTACAATCCTATCGGATATGGACTTGGTATTGCAGGACCTGCGACACAAATAGGTCGTAGTATGGAGTCAGCAGGAGGTTGGCAAATCTCAACAGCTGCCCCTACAAATATTGCAACGTTTCTTCCTGAAAACTGGTATGTACAGATACTTCTCGAGCAATGACTGGTATGACTTTGAATCTTTTTAAGTCTCTTGTGTGTTATCGCATACGAACTCTTTTTACTCGTAAAATCAAAAAAAGACTTTTACAGTATCGCTTTGTTTTCTATATTTGTATGAGTCATGTTTATGGGGCTCTTTACACACGTGTACGAAGAAGCTGCAACGAGCTACATACTCTTTTTACTTGTATGAATCCATTTAGGAAGTTCGTCTAAAATATACCATTAATATTTATATTTATGCATATTTTCATTATTTGAATTCTTATCTTTTGAGTTCTTTTGAGAGTAAATCTCATGATGCAAAACAACATACTCTTCAATGCTGATGGTTTTGCCTACCTGCAAATGAGTCACTACATCAATGCTGGGTCACTTGAAGGACTTGGAACTTGATGGTTTGGTTTTCTGTATAGTGCCTGCATTAGTCTCTTTGACTTTGTGGTAAATAACAGTTTTCTTTCATCACAAATAGTAAACCTTATTCTCTTTTTCATTGGAGGGATACTCTTGTTTTTCATCGCTCAAAAGTACCTGCATATGTACTACAACTGAGTCCTTATGGCTCTCTATACATTTTCCTCTCCACTCATCTACTACAACATAAATATCTTGAGCGAAAATCTCTATATTGTCCTTTTTTTATGACTCGTCCTTATACTTCTAGCCTATCTAGATCACGAAGAAGTGTATAAACTCTGACTCGCTTGAGTTATGGTATGACTTATGTATATCACCAGAGGAGAAGCATTTATTTATCTCATACCACTTATATGTATATCTTTGTGTGTTTCTGTAGCGAGACATAAAGAACTTTGAACGTTTCTATGAGGTATAGTAACGCTTCTTCTTTGATTTTTTATTATTGCAGGACCATACATATACTATCTCCACTCTATCACTGGAGAATGGGGGCTGACAAACAAATGAGCGAGTAACATCCGTCAAGCGATGATGAGAGGAATCGAAAGAATGGATGATGAGGGATTTGAAAGAGCAGTAGGAGAACTCACAGATGATAAAAAACACCTCAAATCAGGGTTTGTAGGAGGACTCAAGTATGAAAAGGCAGAAAGTGGTTATGGGCTCTTTGACTACATCGAAAAAAACCAAGAAAAATTTTTCTCTACTTGGCGACAAAATGGTGAAAAACTGTTTATTGAAATCATGCCAAAAATGATTATCGGTGATTTTATTCAAGCATATAAAAGTCCAGACTTTAAATACAAAGACTATACGTTTATTTACTATATTCTGTTTATTCCTCTCTTTTTCACAGCATATGGAATGGCTCTGATGTATCTCGATAAACGTCGATTTGTATTATTTATCTTTACTCCATTTTTCCTTACTGCATGTGCCTTTTTTACTATGTTTTTTGTATTGGAAAGATACTTTATCATTCTGCTCCCATTGTTCTTACTCTTTATGGTATATGGAATGCAGGGGCTTTGAAGAAAAATTACCGTGATTCAAAACGTACGTTTAGTATTGTACGGAGGGATTATCTTAGCTATCTCTCTTTTAGGACTCAATACGTATTACAATAACCTCAATGTCCTCCCATACTCTGCAAAGAAAAATGCGTGAGTATGGCTTCAAAAAAACTTGGAAAAAGAGTTTCCTTGAAAAAAAACAGTCAAGATTATGGAGCGTTTCCCTGTCGTTACCTACTACTCAGGAACTTGGGAAAGATGGTTAACTCCATACGCTAACCAAGCAGATCTTCTTGCATATGCAAAGGCAAATGATATAGATGTACTCGTAGTTGATAGTCTTGATTTTAAAACATACAGACCGCAACTTGCATACTTGCTTGATGAAAAAAGTATCCTCAAAAGCAATCTTTTAGATATTATCTATAAAGAGCAGAAATACGGGGAAAAAGTGATACTTTATAAAATAAAAAAATAATTATTAACTATTATACTATGAAACATCTTTTTGCTTGGGTAGCACTTCTTTGTCTGAGTTCTTCTCCTCTCCTTGCATCTGCAGAAGGACTAGAGTCTCTTCAAACAGACGTTGTAGCGGTAGAAACTGTAGAAGATGTTTTTGCTCAAAACGAAAAAGGAGCAGAAACACTTGTTATACAAACATTTGGTGAAGAAAAGGGAAAAAAGTATATCTCTATGATGAACAAACTTCTCGCAAAACAGCAAAGTATAGAAGTACTGAAAAAAAACAAAGAGAGACTTGAGTCAAAGATACAAGCCCTCAAGTTCGCAGATACAACATTTACAGAGAAAGAAGAGATGGTCTATGCACTTTGAAGCTTTATAGTACTCAAACTCAACGCAAGACTCTATGAGCTCCAAACAGCTCAAGTTGAGTCAAGTACAGGAAGTGTTTCTGAGGAAGAAAATAAAAAAGTACAAAAAGCGATGGATGATATGCAGTTTGTAACTCTATGATGACTCGCGCAAACTCTTGGGGAAACACTTACTTCTATGACAAGAGGAGCAAAAACGATGGGAAGTATAGAGTTTTCTCTCAAAGCCAATGATGAAAACATAGGTTCTCTTGACTCTTCTTTTAGTATCAGTGACTACGAAAGTCTCGCAGCAAATCTGGACTCAAGTTTAAAAGGGAAACTCGACCTTGTCGTACACGCGCTTCTTAACGGTCAAACTGACAAGATAGATATAGAGCTTTCAACGATGCTGGATATGGTAACAAAAAAGTGAACTGATACATATGTTGCACTGAAAAACACTCAAGTAAAATATTCTGACAACCCAACAGTAGACGCATTTGTAAAAAATATTCAAAAAATCAGTGATCTATGAAAATATATTCATATAGGGGATGCTCAGTCATCTGGAAGAGAGATGCAAGAGTTTCAAGACGTGCTACTTTACCTCTCTGATATGTCAAAAAGAGAAACATTTAGCCCTGTTATTTGATTTACTGCCACACAAAAAGTAGGAAATCTTTACTATCTTGACCAAGTGAAAACAGAAAGATGTGAAGCTATAAAAGCAAAGTATACTTTTATAAAGACGATGGACTGTGAGGGGGATGAAAATGCAAGAGGTATCATGACTCTCGATATGAGTAACCCTGAGAGGATGATCTATACAGAAGACTTTGTAGAGGCAAATGGAAAAACAAGACTCCAAGTTACGTTTTCTCAAGATACTCTTCTGGGAGCATCTGTTTACTATATACCAAATATCGATACAACTGCTCAAGAATGATACTTTAGTTACGAAAAAGACCATCATCTCAAAATCGTAACAAAAGACCCAGCAGCAAACGTTGAAGTATTTGCTACACTTTGAAAGAAAAATACTTTTATCTCTTTAGATGCACACATAGACGTACCAGAACAACTCCAAGCAACAGTAACACTTAAAAACCATACTATCTCAGGAACTATGGATGTTTCTACATCAAACTATGATTGGGACACCAACGAAGTTACTTCAAAAAAAGTATTTTCCGCAAACATCTGAGGGAAAACAGCAGATGATGATACACTCACTTCTCTTATGTTTTCAGGAAGTGGAAGTGCCTTAGCACTTGATGGTGATACACTCACTATAGATGTCTCATATATGAACAAAAAGACATGGGGAAAGATACAGTATGACAATCCTCTCTTTTTCAGTGGAATCTTTGACTTTGACTACTCACTCTCAGGAGACTTTCCAAGACAGTTTGTGGTAAATGAAAATATGAATCTCGAAATTTCAAGATTTGGAAAGACTATCATCGAAGCACATATGAAAGCAACAGGGTCATCACAACAAGACGCAAGTATCACCATACCAACTCCTACAAATACCATAGAAGTTGAAGAACTCTATGAGTCTAGTCTCGAGTCTAGTATGGAAGAAACGATTATAGAGCCATAAACAAAACCTCCCGAAATACGGGAGGTTTTTTGAAAGTTGTATTTTTGTCTAAAATGTCTATAATACCCCTACGTTTAATTTCTCACTTTTTTGTATGAAAATACATTTGGAAGAAATGCTTGTTTCTCTGAAAAAAGCAATAGTACGTTTTCCACTTGCATCGATTTTAGTCCTTGCAGTAACCTTGCTCCTATTTGTCCTCATACAGGGTTCATACTCTACAACTATAGAAGAGACTCTTTGAAAACTCGTAGTAACAGGAGTTATCATGTTTTTCTTTTCTATTGGAGTAACTCTGGTAGGCGAGACTGCCGACCCAAAGGTAAAAAGACGTCCTCTCTGGCAACTCTTAACTCTCGGTCTTTGAGTTCTTTTCTACGCAAACTTCAACGCTACGTTCAACGGAAGCGAGATGTTTATCTACATCTATCTTACATTTTTAGGAACGATTGCGTTTGTGTTTATCGCTCCTTTTCTCAAAGCTATCCTCGAAAAAAAAGAACACCAGTGACTCTATGCACGCTACTTTTTCCATATCAGTCGAGTGTTTTTCAACTCTACTATCGTGTGAATCGCTATGCTCTTGCTTTGATTTGCTGCTATCGCCTCAGTATTTGCCCTCTTTGACCTCACTGGTATAGACAGTGGTAAACTCTATGGATACTGGGCAGTTATATCGTGTGTGCTCACTGCAGGTATGTTTGGGCTTCATAACATACCAGAGACCAAAGAAAAAGCCCTCACTCTAGATATAAACAAATTTTTTACCTTTCTTATTCGCTATATCGCGATACCATTTATCTACATCTACTTTCTCATACTCTACGCATACACCGTAAAAGTACTTCTCAACTTTTCAGACTGGCCAAAAGGACAAGTGAGTTGGATGGTAATTGGATTTTCATTTTTTGGGTATATCATCTACCTATTTAGCCAAGTAGTAGAAGAAAAAAACATACTCATAAACCTCTTTAAAAAGTACTTTCCTCTCGTAGTTCTCCCACAAGTAGCGATGCTTTTTTACGCTATTTACCTCCGTATCGCACAGTACGACATAACCGTAAACAGATACTTTGTAGTGGTATTTGGACTTTGGCTTTTAGGTATTTCCCTCTACCTTGCGCTCAGTAAAAAGAAAAATATATCGTATCTCCCACTTTCGTTTGGAGTGATCATCGTGCTCATATCTGTCGGTCCATGGGGAGTGTACAACTTTCCACAGACTCGCCAACTCACTCGTCTCATGCACAACCTCGAAGTAGCAGGTATCTACAAAGACGGGACTATCGTTCCTCTCAAAGAGTACAAAGACATAGACGCAAACCTCTCGTCTGAAATATACGAAGGAATACTCTATATGTGTGAATACTCTGACTGTAAGCAGATAAAGACTCTCTTTAAAGAACAGATAGAAAAACCTACTGACGTGTATGACACAACAAAAACTGCAGAACTCGGATACTGGCAAGTAGTAGACAGAGTAAGTAGAGCAATACATGTGCAAAAGTCGTATGACGCACAGGCAAAAGACACAACGTCGAAGTATATCTACGTAACCAAAGACTACAACCAAAGTTGGTTTCCTATGAGTGCCAGTGGAAATGCTGTCATAACACAACTCCAACCAAAAAATGTGAACTTTCAAAGTACTGATGATATCTCTACACAAATAGATGTAGAGTCACAAGAACTCATACTCCTTGAAAAAGGAAAAGAGGTAGAACGTGTTTCTCTCGCAACATCGTTTGAAACCCTCTCAAAAAAGTACGGACAACTAAATAACAAAACTGCAGCAGATATGGCAGACCTCAAAGTTCCATTTGCAGGGAAAAAGTATACAGGAGAACTCTTACTTGAGAGACTGTCTATAAAAAATCCTGACTATGTGAAAACAGAAAACAGCTATGAATACATAGATGTGAGTGGATATGCAGTAGTGAGAAAAAGATAATATGTAACTAACAAAAAAAGTGTACCAGATGGTGCACTTTTTTTGTTTAAATGTAGTAAAAATTATTCTTTCTTTTTACCAGTTTCCTTCTCCCATTTATCTACATAATCTCTCCAATCTCTCATCATAGTTAAAATATCGTCTAATCTAAGATTTGTTACTAAATAATTATCCTCAATATATGTAATTGTGACCTCAGAGTCA
>CAYTMN010000017.1:0-17517 GCA_964438925.1 uncultured Candidatus Peribacteria bacterium | reverse complement strand
AGATGGAGAAAATGCGTTTTTTATAGAGTGTGGTCTCGATACTGGGACGGTTATCTCACTCTCTTTTGACCAAGAAAAAAACCAAAAAAAGATCATCATCAACGGAAAAGCTGCAAGTTTACAAAAACTCTTGAGTATGAGTGAAAAAGCAGTTTCGTTTCAACCTATAGATATGAACCTCATGTATCTCTCCCCTTCCCTGAGGAGAAACTTTATAGATGAGACGCTTATGAGTGCTTTCCCTGAGTATGAAAAAGTTCTTAGACACTATAAACTCACCCTCAAGAACAGAAACTCTGTACTCAAAAGTATCGCCAAAGAAAAAGTCCAAAGGGACGAAATCATTTTTTGGGACAAAGCATTTACCGATGCGGCGATAAAGGTATATGAGTATATTCAAAAGTTCAATACATATATATCTCAACATCTAGAAACTCATACTCTTCCGTACTTTTTCTGAAAGGTACACTCAGTCGAGTATCACTACATTTCTAAAACCGACTTTCATCACTGCAAAGAGAGCATACAAACATATCTTGAGAAAAACTTTGAGAGAGATATAGTGCTTTGAACGACGCATATAGGACCACATATAGATGATTTTGAGATACGACTTGATGGAAAAATGCTAGAATCTTTTGCTTCACGTGGAGAAACAAAAAGTGTTATCATTTGACTCAAAATGCTAGAAACTTCATTTACACAAGCCAACTCTTGAAAGAAACCTATTGTTCTTATTGACGATTTCTTGAGTGAAATAGATAAAAAACATCGTGACAGCATCATAAAAAATTTCTCAGGATATCAAACCATTTTAACCTCTATAGAAAGCTTAGAATCCGATACTATAATTAATTTATAATTTATAATAGCGAAAAGTAAAGTTATTCGCGTATATTTTTTTTGAATCTCAGCAAGCAAACCATAGAATAAAGCCAAAGTTTATATGATTTTTAACTCCAAATTTTTATGAAATTTTGAAATATCCGTATTGCTGTATGATTTTTTCTTTTCTGTTCAATGTTTTCTTTTAGTTCTGCATATGCTGCTGTTGACCACTTCAAGGTAACACTTGAGCCAACTTCTGCGAAAGTTTGAGAAGCTATAGACATAACTATCGAAGCTCTTGATAAGAGTGAAGAGACGGTAACTGACTATGTTGGAACGATTATCGTTTTCTCAGAGACTGACAAAGAAGCTGACTTTCCTACAGAGGGAACTGCTGGACTCCAAGAAAATACATACGAGTTTAAAGCGGCTGACCAAGGAAAAATAAAGTTTGAAAATGCGGTAAAGTTTAAAAATCAAGGAAAACAAAGTGTACAAGTATATGACCTCAACGACGAGTCTATTCTCGGTGTTGCTGAAGTAAACATATCTGCTTGAGCTACTTCGAGTGCTGAAGAGATAACTATTCTCTCTCCTGAGACAGGGCTTACTGTTGCTTCAAATAAAGTAACTGTTTCTGGGACAACAAAGAAAAATCATAGAGTTTTGATTCAGGTAAATGGATCTGAAGAGGTTTCTACAACAAGTAACTCAGAATGAATATTTGAGCAAGAAATCACTAACCTTCAAGATGGTGAAGTAACGTTTAAGGCTATGGTACTAGATGCTGACAATATAAAAGTTGGAGAATCAAGTATCGTAAATATAAAGATTAGTTCTTCAAAGCCAAAACTCCAGTCTATTCGTGTAACTCCAACTGGTGATGTTGAAGCTGAGTCTGAAATATCTATAGAAGTTATTACTAACAAGGGTCTAGAGTCAGTAAAAGCCATCATCGATGATGTTGTTACTACTCTCCAAGAAGGAAAAGATGGAGTGTACCTTGGAAAAACAAGAGCTCCAAAGACTGAAGGAACATATAAAGTAGATGTATCTCTCAAAAATGATCTTGGTTCTGAGTCAAAAGAGCTCAATGTTGCTTCGCTCACTGTTATCCCTGCACTCAATGCTCCACTTCCAGAAGATGAAGGAAAAACTGCAACAGGTGTAACTCTCGCAGCTCCAGGAAGAGACCCACTCAAAATCACAGGACTGAAACTCACTGAGCTCAAGACAAAGTCTGTGCTTACTTGGGATAAAGTAGCAAATGCTATGGGATATAACATCTATAAAAAGTTGGAAGATGGAAAACTTGAACTTATACAAACGGTAAAAGACCCAAGCTTTACTGTAAACATTACAGGAAAAGAGATAACTCATGACTACTTCTATGTTAGAGCATACGCAAAGACAAATACTGGAACAACTGCTTCAGGAAGTACAGATGAAGAAGTATATGAGTGAGATATTTCTGAGGCTACAAAGATTCAAACAGGTCCTGAGAAATATATTCTCCTTGCACTTATTGCACTTATAGCTACTGGATTTTTCTTTATGTTTAAGAGAAGAAAATTGAGTTAATCATACAAACTAAAAACTCTACTCAAACTAGAGTTTTTTTATTGAAGATATTTATTGAATATATGAAAAAATCTGAAATACTCCACTTTATGGCTTCCCGGTTTACTGGGAACTTAGATGAAAAACAAACTCAATGATCGCTCATACCTAGTTCACGTTTTTTGGTGAGGAAAATGGTACGCAAAGAAGAGATACAAGCTGCAAACGTGATAGTAGAGTTTTGACCTGGTACGTGAGTCTTTACCGAAGAGATACTCAAACTCATGAGACCATGAACAAAGCTCTATCTGGTTGAAATAAATGCAAAACACTGTGAGTTTTTAAAAAAGAGATTCCCAGAAATTGCCGAACATATTTACAATATTGATGTACGAGAGTTTCATACTATTTTAGAAGCAGAAGAGGTATCTCATATAGATATAGTTATTTCTTGACTCCCTTTTCGTTCTATACCACCAGAAGTACTCACCTATGTTTTTTGAACATTCCTTCCTATGTTTTCTTCGAAAGATACTCTTTTTAAACAATTCAGTTATATTCCGAGTGCACGCAGGTACTCTGACTACATATCACACATACTCAAAGAGTTTTGTTTTATCAACTTTCCTCCTGCATTTGTTTTTACTATGTGAGGTTTTTCTCAAGAGGTTTCAGAAACTTTAAAATCATCGTAGTCACTCTCCTATAAACAGTCACCCTTGTTTTTTTACGATTTCTAAAAAAGTATTGTACAGTTCTACATCGACTCCTTTTGAGAGTTCCTTGAGCCTGTTAAATGCCATGATAAACTTATATTCTGAGAGTTGCTCAAATATCTCTTTTTTCATCACTCTACTGTACTTCTTTATAACTCTATTGAGGAGATCTACATCGACTCACATCTCTCATACCCCTATGATAGAAGCCTCTATAAGAGAAAGCTCAAGACAGCTTACCTTCATAGGGATACCTTCTATCTTCATCTCTCAAACAAAAGGCTCTAGCTTCGTATAGAGGTTTATCTTTTTCCCTGCGTCTTTTCCCGACATAGTTTTAAAGATGATAGTGTATCTCCCTATCTTTACTCTCTTGTTTATCTTTCTATTGATGATAGATATATTCTCAGGTATAGAAAAATCTTTCATATGAAACTCCAAAGCTTTTCTCCCAGAAATGTAGTACTCACTTCCAACAAAATACGTGATGTATCTTTTGAGAAGTTTTATATAGTATTTTTCTATGAGATCGATTTCATTTAACGTTTCATCTCCCTCTTCTGGAATAATATAGGCTCAAGATTTGAGAGGAATAAGTACTTTTTGAATCTTCATTTTATAAATAGCTTTATCAAGAAATGATTGATAGGCAGCTTTTCTTTCTGGGTCTACGATTTCAAATATATCATCCTTCAAAACGATGTTTCACTTTTCTTTTCACAACTTATGCACAAGTTTGTTAAAATCAATCATCTTTAGATATGGCTTAAAATAGATATATTGTTTCTATAAAAAATATAAAGTTTTTTCTATAAAAATCAAACTTTTTTTTCCAATGTTTTTAGAGTTTTTAACAATCACTTTTTCTATTATACATTCGTGATATATATTCCCTGGAGTAATCTGAATATAATATATGCAGATAGCCTATAAAAAAACACCTCTTTCTGAGGTGCTTATTTTACAATCTGAAGTTATAGTCATCCGGGATATATCTCTGCTTTATATGAGACATACATTTCGTTACATTGTTATGCCAGTGGTCAGGACTTGAAGCATATATAGAACCATCTTTGTTTCCAAACCTACTCAAGAGTTGTACCTCATCATAACTTCAAAGTGCTTTATTATTGAGTGTTCGCACTATCCACATAATACCTGTTCTTGCAGTTGGAAAATCCCAAGTTCCTCAAGAGTCAGTATTTCAAACATTTCCTACGTTATAGGCTGTTTTAAGTCTATTTCAGAGACTTGACTCAGCAAGACCGATACACATAACAAACGTTGGATCAACCTTTCCATCTATAGATTCCTCTACCCACATACTCCAATCTTGAAACGCAGGAGCAGCGTATTTTGAAAGGAGACTCTTTTGTCTTTCAACTTCTGTATTTCCTTCTATTCTAAATATCTGTCTTCCATTCTCCTGGAGACTTTGTTCATATGTATATCATTTTCTCGCTTTAAAGTCTGCTACGAACTTATACTTATATTTTTCAGGGAGTGACTTGACTGGGAGTACTGAGAGATTGAGATGCTCCATTGGGTCTACGGATTCTTTGTCTCTAAAAACTTCAAAGTGCAGATGCGGTCATGTGGTCATAATTCACGCACCATTGGTACCATATTCTCCTCATGTCTTTGCAAAAACCTGCCCTTTTTTCACAAATTCTAAGTCTCCTACCATGACTTCATTTATATGCCCATATACGGTCATATATCCATTTGCATGCTTGAGTGCAATAAATGCATAGTCATCTGAAATTGGAGGACTGACATAGGTTACGTATCCATCTGCAGGAGCTTTTATAAACGTTCCTTGTGGAGTTGCTATATCGATAGCTCCATGACTCGTTCCAAACTCCTTTTTATAGTCATCATCGTTAAAGTATGCAGTGATTCAAAAGTATGGATATAGTGGCCATTCAAAAACATTTTGCGTTCCATCTTCTGGGGTATTGTCACTTAAAAGTGATTCGTTATATATCATCTTATTGAGTTCCAAACACTTCCCTTTAAGAAGTCTCGTAAAAACAGTGTTTTGAGATATATCTATGTATTTACATCCATTTTCCTCTAGCACTTTTTTCTGAGCATTTTTAAACTTTATTCTTTCTTGGAGTGCTTTTATCTGTATCGTTTTTTCCAGCTCCAGTTTTTGAGCGATGTATCTCTTGTACATACTCTCAGTTCCCTTTGAAGCTTCAAGAAGTTTTTTCTTTATTTCTTTTTTATCATCAAGAAGTTTTTTTTGTATGATGAGAGATTTTCTCAAGTCCTTGAGACTATCTTCTTCAGACAAGAGATCTACTTTTTTTACATAGAGTTGACTCACAAAGCTTCTATGTTGGTTTATAAGTTTTTGTCATGAAAGCTCTATGACTCACTTAAAATATACGTCACTAAGTACTCAGCCAATATCTTCTCAAGAGAGTATTATCGTTTTGAGGTTATCTATATTTGAGTCCTCATATATATAGTTTCCTTTTTTATAGAGGTGAACCATATACTCAAGCATTATTTCTCTATTTTCCTCTATTTTCTTACTCAGTACGGAGATAGCTTTTTGATTTATCTCTATTTGATCATTTGTATACACTATATCATCATTGGTTTTTGAAACCTGTTTGGTGATATCTGCTATATCATTATCAAGCTCTATAATATTTTCCTCCAAAGAAGAAATCCTCTTAGCAATGTTTAAGTTTTGTGTTTCTAAAAATTGTCTTTTATCTTTGAGCTTGTCAGTGATGGCGTTAAAAACATTGAGTTTCCTTGAACTTGTAAATATAGCACTATCTTCTTGTTCAAAATAATTTTCTCACTCAAAAATAATATCCTGTTCTATTTTTTTAAAATTTTCCAAAATACGCCCTTTTTCTCTACTTGTTATAGCAAATGATTGGGAAAAAACTGACAAGAGTGTCAGTGCTGTAAAAAAGAGTTTTGTTTTTGATACTCGTTTCATTTCGTATATACTTTTTTAAATTTCTGCTACTATAGCATTTTTTCCCTAAAAAACCAACCTACATTGGAAAAACGTGTGGATTTTTTTAATACTTCTTGTGAAAGTTTTGTACGAAAAGCTCCATAAGAAGTAACATCACTCCAAAAAGAAATGCCGTACTAAAGTTTAGTGCTCGATAACTCACAAAAAATCCGATTCAGATACAAAACAAAGAAATGAGGAACCCTTGCCTAAAACTCGTTATAACATGGTAGATATATACCTCTCAGCGAAAATAAATCTTTTTGAAAAAGTATATAACAAGGGTGAGAAATGTAGTGAAAGAAGCTATGCACGCAAATATGAGAACTGGAGTAGCCAAATATGTATGTGTGTATGGGTCTACATAAAAAAGCGTCAAAAAAAGTGTCAAAGAAGTGATACAAAAAATAATAAATATTAAAAACAGGAGAAATCCTTTACGAATACTTACAGCGTTCATATGATTTTTATTTTTTCAATATGTAAAACGTTTTTCTTTTGGTCATCGGTCTCAAAAAATATACCGTGAACGAGATAGCGACTATCAAGACTTTGAGATATCTTCCCTTTTCCTAGACCGGTAAAAAATCTCCCCCTCAGACACTCAACGTCAGCTCAAATAACCGAATTTTTTGGACCACACATACCTACATCACTCAAAAATCCAGTTCCTGCATCAAATATATCGTCATCATTTGTTTGAATATGTGTGTGTGTTCCATAGACTGCGGAAATCTTTCCATCAAAAAATCTTCAAAGTGCTCCAATCTCTGATGTTGCCTCTTTATGAAAGTCTACCACTATTGCATTGCAAGACTGTATATCATCTTGAGCTAAGAGCTCCTGAAGTTTTAAAAATGGATTGTACACTTCGTATCTCATAAACACTTGCCCCATAAGATGAATAACTGCTATTTTCTTTCCATTTTTCTCGCAAATCATATATCACTTCCCCATCACTGGATATGCGCCTACTTCATAAAAGTTTGCTGGACGTATGAGTCTGCAATCTTTTTTTGCCATATACTCTACGAGGTCTTTTTCATTGTCAAAAAAGTGGTCACCTGAACACATAATATCGACTCACGCTTTTTCCAACTCTTCTAAACGCATAGGAATAGCTCATCTTCATGAACTTATATTATCTACATTTGCTATCGTTATATCTGGTGAAAATTTTTGTTGCAATTGTGGTAACTCTTTGAGGAGTCCATTTCTTCATACTCTTCCGTATATATCACCAAAGGCCAATATCTTCATGAATTAGTCGTTATGTTTAAGTACATTTTTATAAAAAGAATATATCGCCATTTCCATAAGTCCTTCTAAAACAAGAAACGAAATAATCGCTAGGATAGTATGTACATATCCATATCGAGAAAACTCCGATATGAATTGTTCTCCAGTGTATTGAGAATACGTATTTTCTAGGTTTGTATAATACTCTTGAACATCAATATCTTCAATTGCTTCAAGAGAGGCTCCTGATGATGTCTTAAAAGCGATATAGTCATTCATCTGCGTAGATTTGCTTTGAACATAGTCATCAGGGATAGAAAATACTCCAAGAGAGATAGCAAAGACAGCGATAAACGCTATGATTCTCCAGATATATATGTACCCTTTTGTGAGTTTAAACGACTGTGTTACATACCATTTTGCTGGGTGAAGCTTTGCCTTTCCATCAAAACTCTCAACAAAGATATAGTTTGCAAAAAATACTCTCACTACCATATAGATAAACGCAATAGCACAAACCAGTGTTACAAAAAATTCTATAACCGAAAATGCATTCTTTCCTGAGAGAAGAAGTACATTTTTAAAGTTTTCAAATCCTCCGTATATATTTATAAAAATGAAAAAAAGTACAATCGTTGTAAGAAGAAAAACACAAATAGGAATGATAAGCCAAACTCCAATCCATCCTATAACACCAGTATACTTGATGAACTTTTCTACATCAAAGTAAAAATTTTTCTTAAAAGGAAGTTTCTCTCAAAGATAATAATGTTTATATACATTGAGTTGTAAAATACCTGCATACGACCAACCAAGAACTAAAAACGTAAGAACTACGAGGAGAAGAAGTATCTCAAATCAAGCTATAAGAATATTTTCAGAGATTGTAGATAATACGAGAAAGTCTAATACTTCAGGAGCTGAGTTAAGTATCTGTATCCACTCTATAGGGTCTAACCATCAACAAAGTAAAAGGAGGAGTAAAAAAGGAAGTCAGAAAACTCCTCACAAGAGCAGTCATCCAGCACGTACTAAAAGTTTTGAGATGTTCCAGTGAACAAAGTTTTTGAGTGGTATAAGTATATCAAAAAATCACTTTTTTATTATCTTTCAAGTAAAGTGAAGTTCTTTCAACGCTCAAGTCCAAGTTTTTTTCAAGTGTATTACCAGTCCTTTTTTAGGCGCTTTTGTATATTGATACACGCTAAAAACAAGGATTCAGAGAGCTCAAACGAGTACTGCAATAACTCAAAGTAACAAGAGTCCGATAAGTAAACTCAAAAGCATAAAAATAGATAAACAAATATATAGACAAAATATAATAAAAAAGACTTTATTTGCAATTCAAATCATAAAAGTTACAATGCCAAAAAACTGATGTATTTTTTGAAATGAAAAGACACGAACTTTTTTTCAGCGTTTCAAAAGTCCCACTAGACTTTCTGGTTATTTTTATGGCCTTTTTTGTGGCTCGTGAGTTCAGACTTATCACAGACTTTACCCCATGAATCAACCTTTTTAAACTCCCTGTTCAAACTATTTCAACTGACTACCTCATACAGTTTGCTGTTTTCGGAGGACTTCTCTATGTCATCTTGATGGGAATCCACTGACTCTACAATATAAAGCTTACTGCCTCAAAACTCAAAGAGTTTCTCGACATTATTCTCTACTCTTCTTATTGGTTTGTATTTTTCTCAGTGATCATCTATCTTTGAAAATGATTTGTGTATACTGGCCCTGAACTTCCAAGACTTATCATATGATACACGTTTCTGTTTTGAACTCTTTTAGTGATTGTAGAAAGACTTATCCTCAACTGGCTTCAGTCCATACTCATACAACTGAAAGTATTTGATAAAAGAAATATACTTCTCATCAATAACCTCCCTCTTCAAGATATAAAACACATTATTTGAGATATTAAACAGGCAGGCATATATACTATTGCAGGGTACTCAAACAAAGAAAAAATAGATGTAAAAATGAAGTACCTATGAGACTTTAGTGACTTTGAAGAAGTACTGACAGAAAACAAAATAGATGAAATACTCTACATCGATAGTGACTATACAAAAAAAGAATTGTTTAAGATATGGGAAATCGCCAGAATCTTTTGAATTCGCTATAGATATATCACTAACTCTTTTGATGTTACCAAGTCAAATACTTCCCTCTCACTTATAAATAGTATCCCTGTTATAGAGATAGATAATACTCCACTCGATAACTGGGGAAGGGTTCTAAAGAGATGATGGGACATAGTTTTTGGTTTGATTGGAAGTATTATTGTTATTCCTTTCTATATTGTTATCTGAATTTTGATAAAACTCGAAGACCCAGCAGGACCTATCATCTATAAAAATCGTAGAATAGGACAGAGTGGTTCTATATTTTACCTTTATAAATTCCGCTATATGAAGTGGGAGTTTTGTGTAAAAGATGCGTATGGAGTTGATGAAAATAAAGATGAAGCTCTCAAGTATGAGAAAAAACTCATAGAAGAAAAAAGTAAAAGGAGTGGTCCACTCTATAAAATAGCCAATGATCCTAGGAAAACAAATATCGGGAAGATACTAGAGAAATACTCTCTGGATGAGCTCCCTCAGTTTTTCAATGTCCTTAAAGGAGATATGAGTCTCGTATGACCAAGACCACATCAGCCTAGAGAAGTAAAAAACTACGATTTACTTCATAGAAGACTTCTCACTATAAAGCCAGGTATAACATGAATGGCACAAGTAAATGGAAGAGAAAATAATGACTTTAATGATGAAGCAAATCTAGATATTTTTTATATTGAAAATTGGAGTTTTCTCCTTGATGTAAAGATACTTTTAAAAACTATTGTAACTATTTTATTTCGATAGTATCTCTAGCTCCCTTTCATCTTCAACCTCTCAAGGCAATATTTTTATATCTATATCTGGCGTATAGTACTTTTCTATGAGTTCTGGCCACTCTACGATAATCACTCCAGTATTGTTATCGAGCACGTCTTCTCATCCTATAGCAAAAAACTCATCATAGTTTTTCAGTCTATAGAGGTCAAAATGTACTACGTCTTCATAAGTATTGTAGTACGTATATGTTGGGCTTATGACTTCTTTGTTGATACCTAAAATATCGTTGATAATATGTTTGGTAAGTGTTGTTTTTCCTGCACCTAAATCTCCTCTTAAAAATATCAAAGATGGCTTTGATATGTCAATTTTCAAGTTTTTTATATCAGATAGAAAATATTTTTTCTTCATAGCAACTAGGAATACGTGTAAAAATTTGATTTACCTGTAAAAGTATTATATAATGAGGTACAGATGTTACAAATTAAAAACAATTTTTTATGGAAACACTTGTAGAAGTAAATAAAAAAGAGGTGGATGGAGTACTTGTCTTTGAGTTTAGCGGAGAGCTAGATGAGACAAATGCAGATAAAACCTTTACAAATATCTACACACTTATTTGAGATTTTACAAATAAGAAAATCGTCTTTAACCTTAAGGGGTTAAAATACCTTAACTCAAAATCGATTGGATACATCGCAGATGTTTTCTCAAATATTGAAGATCATACTGGAAAAATGTGTATTTGTGAGTGTGATGCTGGAGTAAAGGATGTACTTGAACTTGTAGGTATTACGACTATTATCCCAACAGTAGATACTGAAAAAGATGCTTTTGACTCTGTAAAAGCCTAACATTATATTTTAAAAAAACCAAGGTACTCCTTGGTTTTTTTATTGTCTTTTTATATTGACTTTACTAATATTTATTTTATTATACATATAAATATATACTCGTATGTGAAATAGAGACATCCCAAAATCGTCTTGAGAATCAAGCATAGAATGAGAAAATAGTCCTTTAAAAGGAGTAAACGAAGATAGAGTAAACGTCTTTGTCGCAGCTCTTACATGAGGAAGTCAGACTTCGTCTCCTCAAAGACATCCTCTCGTAGTAGAATATGAAGAAGTAGAGTCTCTGTGACTCAATCTTGATGATCTTTTTGAAAAAATACATGAAAGTGTCTGAGATGCAGGACTTTTTTGAAAAGAAGTTACGCTCTCTATAAGCGTACGAAACGTTGAAGAAATGCAAAAAGTTATGAAACTCCTAGTTCAAACTATACTTTTAAGTGATAGGAAGAGTTTTTATGGTGCCAATATCGTTATTGATTTACTCGTAAAAGACACAAAGGTCGTAGGAGATATACTTGAACAAGACATAGAGGAACACCTAGCACTACTTATACAGGATGGAAAGCTCAGGATAGAGGAAGTAAACTTTTTATTTTGTCGCGACTCAAAAGTAAACCCAGATGAGAGATACGTGGATGACGGAAGAGTTGTTTGATGAACTCTCACTATACTCTGATGAAAAAGTTTTGTATACGCACTTTGAAGTAGTGGAAATCTCAAGGTATCTGCTATCTAAATATCAAATTTCTCAAATCTTTTTCAAAATTTTCAAGATCAAAATCTGTAGCTCTCAGCTCACAATCAGCCTTCATGCTCAAACTTTTCTCTGGAGTTAGCACTTCAACTGCCTTGATAATATCTTCTATATTTGCTTCTTTTGGTATCAAAATTCACGTTTTTTCGTGAATAATTGTTTCTTTGAGCCCTCCATCATCTACCCCTATTACAGGCTTTCCTGCAGACATACTCTCTATAGGACTCATACCAAAGTCTTCGTCTATAGGTATGTAGAGAGTAGCGATACAATTCCCTATATATTCTTCAAATCCTATATTATTTTTGAGGGTAATAAATTCAATATTTTTACTATTTTGAGCCATCTTAAAAATCTTTGCTTTAGCAGGATCGTTTTCTCCATATACCACTATGAGTTTTTTATCTGGCATTTTCCCAAAGGCCTCTACTATCTTGTCTACCCTCTTTGCGTCTGCAAGTCGAGCAAATGAAAGATAATAGTCTTTTTGTCAGAGGTATACAAACTTTTTTGTATCCACTGGAGGATATAATATCTTGGCATTTATATCGGTAAATTTTTTGATTCTCTCTTGAGTATTTTGTGAGTTTGTAAGTATGAGGTTCATCTTTCAAATGTCTCTTTCGTAATAGTATCTAAATATATAACAAAAAAGTTTAAAAGCTGGGCGCAATAAAAAAGGAACTTTCTTGAGATATAAAGTATGTAAGTCATAGATATACCTTGGAGGAGTGTGACAATAAAATATCTTCTTGCTTTCTTTGGTACAGTTTCTCACAGCGCTGATACAATCACCACTAAAGATAACCGTGTCATACTCTTTGAGAAACTTTGTTTTGAAAAGAAAAGCCCACTTGAGTTTTAAGTGACGAAGTCATTTTTTAAATATTTCTGATGAAATAGGGATAATCTTTCCTTGAAATCCTTCGTGTTTGAGGTCGAAACTTCCACTTGAGAAAAATCCTGAAGCAATGTCTGCTCATAGGGCTTTTCACATCATCAAGATAAGTCTCTCCCCTCCTCACTTATACAAAAACGTATCGTGTAAAATAATGGTCTTCTTCATACTAGTATAAAACTATAAGCGCTAGAGATACAATTATAACGATTGTAGGAAATATTTGCGAATAAGAAAGTTTTTCTTTTAAGAAAAGATAGCTGAAAAATACGGAAAAAACAAACTGTAAGATAAACAGGAGGTTGATAACATAAAACGATACAAACTCATAGGTTTTTGCGAGTCAATATGTTGCAAAAAGCGACAATGGTGCCATACATAGAAACAACATAAAGTCTCTGAGGGAAATACGGAAATAGTTTTTTTGTTGAAACGTAAGGATACAAAGTAAAAACAGTCCAATACATATACCGTTGAGAACTTCGAGTATCACGGCGGCTTGCATAGGAGAAAATGCCTGTGCATAGAGTTTAAAGTAGTATGAGCTCATAATAAAAAGTCCTCCATTTACAACTGATAGTGTCACTCACAAAGGTATGTTTTTTATCTGCAAATGTGAAGTATCTATACGAGATAAAGAAAAAAGATAGAACCCAATAAAAAGAAAGATAATTCAAACAACATCATAGAGAGTTACTTGCTCTGATAAAAAGAAGTATCATAAAAATAGACCCAAAATCATCCTACTTGAGTCATAAAAAATCCTCATCACCGAAAAAGGTAAAAGGTTGGTACTATAAAAGTTTGAAATAAGATATACAAATCAAGATATAGAGGCTCCGAGTATGTAAAAAGAGTATTCACTGAGAAGTGTGTGTCTCTCAAAAAGTGAATACACAATAAAGATAGAAACTATAAATATAGTAAATTGCCTATAAAAAGCAGTGGTATAACTTCCTATTTTTCTTCCGTACTTTGCTAAAATAACTCACGTGAGTGGCCACAATATTATAGGAAGGAGAATATAGAGCATTTCTATTTTCATAGTTTTCTTTTAGCTTTTAGTTTATCTTTAAAATCCTTATCTAACTTTTCCGTACTTGCTTGCCAGGCGTGAGGATGCACTATATGTGCATGTTGTTCCAAGAAAGTACTCGTCTTTTTTGGATATACATTGTACATTTCTCTGAGTGTCCAACCAACCCCTTTTTGAACATAATACTCGTTATCAAACAGTAAATTTTTTACAAGTCAGAGGGCTGTTTCAAAAGGTATATGTTTTTTCCTCATACGAGCATAGTAGTATAGACTTACAACAGACTGTCTTCTTTTCCATAAGTTATCACTTTGGTTCCGCTCTGTAAAAATCTCTACCATAGAGGGTGATTCCATTTCACATATTTTTGCATATATATTTGAGAGAGCATCCGATATCCACCAGTTATCACAGTGTTCTACTAGTTCGAGAAGTTGATCTTTTTTGTTTTGCAAATTGTTGGGAGAAATATCTTCCATAAAAAAAAGCATTCCCACCTGAACTTCATTTATAGAAGTATTTTTAAAAAAATATATTTGTTCTTCAAATGTACAATCAAATGTTTTAAATAGTGAGCGAAGTATAGGAATAGGCATTCAAAGAAATTGTCTGTGTATAGGATTTTTATTGATTTCCATATGAGAATAGTCCTTCCAAAGATGCTTCTTATGTGAAATAATATGTTTCTCTAGTTGTTGGAGTTTTTGCTTCATAATGTTTTTTTCAGTATACAGAAGCCTTTATTTTTTCAAGATAAAAAAATACAATAAAAAAAATGTATTTTTAAAGTTATTTTAAACTTGTATATATAGTATAGCGCCATAAAGAAAAAAAAGTTCTACATTTGGAACTTTCGGAAAAAGCAAATTACTCGAGTGTAACAAAAATCATTGATTTTTGTAGGTTATGAAATAACCTAAAGTAACGGCAAAGAAAGTGAGCGTAAGTTCGCTTTTTTTGTTTTCTGATTTTTATACATATAATGTATTCATATTGTACCAAATCTACAAATGAAAATACTTGTTATAGAAGATCATCCGAAGCTCAGAGAAAATATTGTGAAATATTTTCACCTTACATGATACACTGCCGAGTGAGCGATTCATGGAAAAGAGTGACTTGATAAAGCTAAAAAAACACAGTATGACTGTATCATACTTGATGTAAATCTTCCGGTGCTCGATGGAAAAGACTTTGCAAAACTTCTTAGAGAAAAGTGAGACTCTACTCCTATACTCGCTCTTACTTCAAACACTATGCTTGATGATAAGTTGGAGATGTTTTCACTTTGAGTAGATGACTACCTCACCAAGCCTTTTGAACTCGCTGAACTTGAAGCCAGAGTACTAGCTCTCTCACGTAGAAAAACAAAGCATATAGAGCAAGACATAGTTATAGGTGATGTTGCTATAAACTTTTCAAAAAAACAAGTTCTCGTATGAGAAAAGATAGTAGAACTGGGAAACAAAGAGTTTCTCATAGTAGAGTTTCTCGCAAAAAACAGATGATACCCAAAGAGTAAAATGCAAATAGTAGAATATGTATGGTGAGAAAGAGAGAGTACTCTTTCTTTTGAAAGCGTTACGCTTGAAGCTCATATATCATATATTCGTAAAAAACTTGGGCACTGATTTATTAAAACTATTAAAGGTGTAGGATATGTCATACAATAAACTTATAAATCCAGAGGAACAAGTCCTTGCTATAAAGATAAGTCTCTTTGTACTTTTATGACTCTTTTTATGTTTTTTCTTTCTTATATCTCTCAACTGATGGTATCTATACGTACTTGAAAAAAATAATTTCAATACCGATATCGAAAGTTTTAAAGAAATACTCAAAAATGAAGATAATGGGAATTTTCCACTCCTTTCAGAATCAAATATATTTCTCAAATCTGAAACTAAAGCACTCGTTCAAAGACTTACTCGAGATATAGTTGTTTTACAAAAAGATAAAAAAGTAGAGCGAAGAGGGTTTTTTCTAGACTATGAATGAATAGAAAAAGATCTCATCACTCTTCCCTTTAACTCTATAGAAGTTCAAGAGGTGGGATGAAATGAATTTTTGTTCTATAAATTTAAGTATAATGACATTATCATATATTTTTCTCGAGATATCACCAACATCTATGACTTTCAAGAAAGACTTATCATCAACTCACTCCTTTTAAGCTTATTGTTTTTTCTTATTGTGTATATTATTTGAGTTAAGTTAGCAAAAGTAACCCTCAAACCTATAAGAGAAAACAACGAAAAACTCAAAGAGTACAACCACTATGTTGCTCACGAGCTTAAGACGCCCTTGTCTGTACTCAAATCAAACATAGAACTTTCTGAAGTGTCGAAAGATTTAGATGTATTTAGGTCATCAAAAGAAGAGATTAGTTCTATGGAAAGTATAATCAACGGACTTTTATTTCTCTCAGAAACTTCTACATTTAGCCCAAACAAGAAAATATCATTGATAGAATTTTTAGAACTTTTCGTAGAAAAAAATAAACTCCAGAAGAAAGTACTTATTGAAACTCGTGAAGACACTACTGAGGTTATGTCACATCCTTTCTTGCTCGAAAGACTTTTTACAAACCTCGTTGAAAATGCTGTCAAATACTGAGTGGATTGATGAATCATACATATAAAAGTTTTTAAAAAAATGATATGTATAGAAAATGATATTAAAAAAGAATTAAAACTAAACAATGTTCAAAAACTCTTTGAACCATTTTTTCAAGGAGACTCAGTAGGAAATAAAAATAAATGACATTGACTCTGACTCGCCATAGTTAAAAGGATTGCAGATATTTGTGGGTGGGACATTCGAATTGAAACTAAAAATAAAAAATTCAAGGTTATTATCAGTCTGTAAGTTTGCAAAATATTTTTTAAAATATCGTCAATTTTAGTCAATATAAAAAGTCTTGTTTTTCTCACCAGTTACCATATACTCGGGAATTGTATAAGTAGTCGTTACTTTTACTTTTATAACCTTACCCACATTTATGAAAAAAATGCATAAGTGATTTACGTTGGTAGAACTCGTAGTAGTTATTACCATCCTCGCGATCCTTGGTACTGTTGCACTTCTTTCTTTCAGAGGTTACTCTGGAGATGCAAGAAATTCAAAGAGAATTACAGATCTTAACTCTATTAAGAACAATGTAACTGAACAAATTACTGCATGACAGAAAATGCTTAACTTTGTTACTTCTGTTGCTGAAAATAGACTTAACACATCTCCTATTATAGCTGGTCTAGCTCCTGTAGCTGGTACTGACTATGAAGCAGGTACTGTTAACTATCCTTCGCTTGGATTAGTTGCAGAAGACTTTTCTGATCCTACTACAAACGGTGCTTACGTTATAGGAGTATCTACAAAGTATAAAGGAGGTGCTTACCAAGTTGCTGCAAAGATGGATCCTGTTGATGATGCAAATAACCGTGCATATATCCTTGGAACATACAAAAAAAGACGTGCTGACAATACTGTTACTGCATGAGAAATAAATGCTGGTACAACAGCTGGTGCTGGTACAGGTCCTCATGCTGGTAAGACATTTACACTTACGAATGGTTCTTCAGTTGGTATATTTAAGGTAGGTGATACTGTTACTTGTACTCCTGCTTGTACATGATGAAGTCCAACTGCTGCAATCATGCTTATATCAAAGATTTCAGCTGATGGTCTTACAATTACTTTTAGTCTAAATATCACAAACGGTACTTCTGCAACAATGACTGCTATGGCTCTTGCTGCTACAGAAAATGCAGGTCTTATAGATGAAAATAACACTACTGCTG
>CAYTMN010000016.1:12461-19422 GCA_964438925.1 uncultured Candidatus Peribacteria bacterium | reverse complement strand
CTAAGTGAGCTACCTCTTTGGTTCATTCTTGATTTTTCTTGAATAGCTTCGAAATCTATACCTTTTGCAGCTTCATCAGAATAAAATCCATCTGGACATGCATTGTATTTTTTTGACTTTTTAGCTTTTGGAGCTTCAATTACTGCACCTTCAGTCATCCATGAGGCATTTTTGATCATGTATGTTTTTCCATTATCGCATTTAAAAGTCATTTCGTTGAAAGAAACTACTGTAAGAACTTCATTTCCTAATTTACCTTGTTGTCCGATTGTAAGTGCCATAACTTTGAGTTTTAATGATTTGTTATCCTTTTTTGATTTGAGGTGAAGTATCACAGAAGAGGCTAGAGAAGCAGGACATATCAAGACTGAAGAACCAATTATGATAGTTCTTTGAAATCCTCCCTATAGTGGAGTTTCAACAAATACTGGAGATTGGATAACTGCAAAAATAGAAGACTATAAGTATGTAGATGGTGTACATTTTTGAGAGAGAAAGCATTGGTTACAAGATGACTATGTAAAATTTTTTAGACTTTCTGAGTCACTTATTGAAAAAAAATGAGAATGAATCCTCGCTTTTATTACCAATCATGGATATATAGATAATCCTACGTTTAGATGAATGCGTTGGCACTTGCTTCAAACTTTTGATGAGATTTATATCGTAGATTTACACGGAAATAGCAAGAAAAAAGAAACGGCAGAAGATGGAACTGTAGATCAAAATGTATTTGATATACAACAATGAGTTTCTATTTTTCTTTGAGTAAAGACAGGTAAAAAGAAAAAGTGAGAACTTGGAAAAGTCTATCACACAGATATATACGGGAAAAGAGATACAAAGTATAATTGGCTTTCAGAAAATGATATGGGAACTATTATGTGGAAACAAGTAGAACTTGATAGAAAATTTTACTTTTTTTGTCCCAAAGATTTTGGATTACAGGAATGATATAATGTAGGATTTGGAGTTCAAGAACTTTTCCCTGTAAATGTAACGTGAATTGTGACAGCTCGTGATGGTCTTGTTATTTCAGAAAATCGAGAAAATCTTTTAGAGAGAATGAAGAGCTTTTTTGATGAAAATAAAACAGATTCACAAGTAAGAAGTGAATTTTTTGGAAATAGAAAATCAGGAAAATATCTAGCTTGAGACTCAAGAGGTTGGCAACTTACAGAAGCTCGAAAGAATCTACTTCATGAAGACCATGAAAATAATATTCAAAATATTGCATATCGTCCTTTTGATGAGAGATATATATACTATCATCCTAAAATGGTAGATTGGGGAAGAGAAAAGTTTATGAAACATATGTTTGCAGGAGATAACATATGATTGACTGTTGGAAGACAGTGAGCTGTTATTTGAAGTGATGAATGGAATATTGTTTCAATATCAAAAAGTATTGTGGATTTTAACTATTTTTATAGATGATGAGAAGTTGTATTTCCTCTCTATCTTTATTCAGAAGCTGGAACTTTTGAAACAGGAGAGTGAGAAGTGCACGTAGTGAAAACTCCAAACCTTGATGAAAAAATTTGGAAAAAAATAAATAAGCTAGTATGAGAGATAAGTCCTGATGATATTCTCGACTATATATATGCAGTTCTTCATAGTAAAATATATCGTGAAACATATAAAGAATTTCTCAAAATAGATTTTCCTAAAATTCCATACCCAAAAGACAAAGAAAACTTTTTTGCACTCGTAGAACTTGGTCGTGAAATTCGTAGTTTTCATTTACTTGAAAACCCAAAAGTTTGGGCGTTTATAACAAACTACCCTATAGAGTGAGATAATCTTATAGAGAAAGTAAAATTTCAAGATGATAAAGTATTTATAAACAATACTCAATATTTTTCTGGCATTTCAAAAGATGTTTTTGAATTTCAAATATGAGGATATAAACCAGCTGAAAAATATCTCAAAGATAGAAAGGGAAGAAGTCTCAACAGTGAAGAGTTTGAAAACTATCAGAAAATGATAGTAGCGCTTTCTGCGACAATTAGAATTATGGAAGAGATAGATAAGGTTTTTAAAGTGTAACTATTTTTTATGAAACCATGGGGAACAGCAGTCAATTATAATGGAAAAGCTATAACTATAAGAAGACTCACAAAACAGAAAAAAGAAGATGGAGTAAGTATACACCAGTTAAAAAAAGATTTTAAGTTTACTGATGCAAAGATACAAGAGTTACAATCTCAGTGAAAACTCAGAAGCTTTACTATTTGAAAGACAGTATATTTCAATAGAGAAGATGTTATAAAGCTTATATAAAATTCTTGCAAAAAATATTTAAAGTATATACTTAGTATATAACAATTTACTCTTATCTTCCTATGAAACACGAAGACGTCCAAAACCTCACAGGAAACTTTGAATCATTTGTCCATACACTTGAAAATGGTTTAGAGTTTTGGTTTGCCAGAGACTTACAACATCTCTTATGATATGGAAAATGGGATAACTTTCTCAATGTTATATCAAAAGCAAAAACTTCTCTTGAAGCTGCATGAGAAGAAATAGAGAACCATTTTGCCGATGTCGGGAAAAAGGTAGAGTTGTGACTATGAAGCCAAAGAGAGGTATCCGACATTATGCTGACTCGTTATGCATGTTATCTCATAGCGATGAATGGAGATAGCTCAAAAAAAGAAATAGCTTTTTCTCAACAGTACTTTGCTCTCCAAACTAGAAGACTCGAAGTAATAGAAAAAAGACTCTTAGAGTCTGAACGAATACAAGCAAGAGAAAAACTCTCAGCAACAGAAAAAGAACTTTCTCAGGTTATTTTTGAACAAACAAAATGAGAACTCAACTTTGCTCTCATACGAAGTAAAGGAGATACAGCTCTTTTTTGAAAAAGCACTCAAGAGATGAAAAAAAAGTGGGGAATAGTAGAAGCAAAACCTCTTGCTGACTTTATGCCTACGATACTCCTCAAAGCAAAAGACTTCGCAACAGAGATAACCATACACAACGCTCGAAAAAATCATATGAAAACGGAAAAAGAAATCTCACAAGAACATATTACCAATAACAAAACCGTCAGAAATACTCTTATAGAAAGAGGTATCACTCCTGAAAACCTAACACCAGAAGAGGACCTACAAAAAGTAAAAAGAAAACTGGATACAGAAACAAAAAAATCTTTGAAACCAAAGAAGGGATTTAAAAAATAATCCCTCTCTTTTTTCTATACCCCAACTACATATCCACATATTTCAAGACTTTTTTCCTTCACAAATCTCTAAAAGAGACTATACTTCCAAAATGGAGACTTACTCCATACGCTATCTTTTAACATTCAACCCTATGAAAGACCTTTTCAAAAAAGCTATGGACGCATACGTAGAGATGCTCATACTTCACATAGATACCAAAACTATGGACGCAGAGTTTCACGAGATGAGTGCAAGGTTTTACGAGACACTGTTTAACACCGCTCACACTATAGGAGAAAAGTACGTAGACCTAGGAAATAAAATAGACAAGTGAACACTTCAAGAAAAGATAAAACTCGCAAATAAACTCATAGCAGAAGTAAAAGTAGCTGTGGAAAAAGAAGAAAAGAAAAAGACTACAAGCCTCGGTACAAAAGACCTGCTCGGAACACTTGCAAATGATCTGGAGAACATACAGGGAACTGCAAAATCATTTTTATAATTCAAATACAAAACCCCACCCAACCTCCCCTTGTCAGGGAAGGGGAAAGAGCAAAAAAAGTCCCCCTGATAAGGGGGATTTAGGGGGTTCCATATTTCGTTCAACGTAAATTGGATTTAGGGGGTTCTATCTTAGACTACAGTTTTAAGAGTTTTCACAAGTTGAGCTCTTCGTCTATACGTATCTCCTGCACAAACTCGTCTATATGCGACACGAGTACCATAGTACCTTCGTAGTCAGAGAGCGCCTGTGCGATGATAGGCAAGTGACGAAAGTTTATGTGGTTAGTAGGCTCGTCGAGTATGAGTAACCCTGGTTTTTCAAGTACCAGTTTACAAAACATAACGAGTCACTTTTGCCCTTCGCTTATGAGTCCTATCTGTGTTTTCATGAGTTCACCGTTTATGAGAAACCCAGCAGCCAGAGACCTGAGTTGTTGCTCGAGGACACTATCGTCAGCACTTTCACGAAGTGACTCATAGACGGTTTGCCCAAAGTCGAGCGTCGAAAAGTCTTGTCTGTAGTATCCTATCTTTACGTTTTCTCCGAGTCTCATACCCTTTGCTGTTTGACTTGCTATCGCCTCGAGGAGAGTAGACTTCCCCATACCGTTTGGTCCTGACAAGAGTAAGTGCCTGTTTTTCCCCAGACTTATATCTACTGGTTTTTGTATCGCTTCATGGTCGACGATTATCTGTACACTTGAAAGCCCAAGTATTTCTCCTCCGATTCACTCTTGATTTGGTATAGTAAATTCTCGTATGGTTTTATCTTCACGACGTACATCGACTTTATTTTCCTCGAGCTCATCTGCCTTGTCACGCATCTTGCGGGCAACATCACGGAGTTTTCCTCCCTTGTGCGCAAACACATTTGCTTGGTCTTTATTTGCCTGTATCTCTTTTTCTATACGAGCATTTTCTCTGTTTTGTGCTTCTATTCTTCTCTCTATTTGCTCTACTACGTCATAGTAGTTTCCTACGTATTGCTCTACTTTTCTGGTAAATATATCGAGGTACAAGACTCCGTCAGTAAACGCGTTGAGAAACAGCGCGTCATGAGAGATGACGATAACCGTGTTGTCATAGTCGCACAAAAACTGTGTGAGATGCCATATACCTTCTGCATCGAGGTTATTGGTAGGCTCGTCGAGGAGCAAGATGTCTGGATGTTGTATGAGTGCAGATGCTAAAAGTAGTCTTGCTTGTTGTCCTCCTGAAAATGATTGAACGATACGATCAAGTGGTGCTTTGAGGTTTACAGCGTCAAGTATCTTTGCTATATCTCTATCTATGTTGTGTGCATCACTACGAGAGTATTTACGAAAGTATGCCTGTATAGTGAGCTCTTTGTCCTCTGGGGGCATAACTTGTTTTGCTATAGCTATGTGGAGGTTTGCGTCAACGCTTACTTTTCCTTCCATAGGCACATGCTTTTTGGTGATCATGTTAAATATGGTACTCTTTCCCGCACCGTTTTGTCCCATGATAGTTATCTTGCTCCCTTCACGAACAGAAAAGTTTACTTCTTCAAGAAGTTTTCTCTCTTCCTTGTAACCAAAAGTGACGTCACTAAAACGTACCACTGTATCTCCTCTCGCCATTGCTCTGTACTAGTTAAAAATATGTGTCACAAATATATGAAAAAATCACAAAAAAACAACAGATTTACTATTTTCTGTATATTTGAACCAGAAATACTCTTGCAAAAAAGTGAAATAAGGCGATAGTATGAGTATTTACTATATAATCTTTTTATATGGATAAAATACCTTCTCTCTCTCGTCGTTTTGTACAGTCACCACTTACTCCACTCCTGCTTGCTCTCGTGTTTTCGTGAGTATTTTTCGGTATGTATATGACTGCTGGGACACGTCCAAGTATCGCAAGTCCAAACGTAGCAGACTTTGTGACAAAGTACGCTCTGTATATAGCAGTATGACTGTGCGCACTTGTCTTACTCAAGTCCTACATCTTGTACTGACTGACAGCACTATTGCGACTTCGTTTTGCTCATGCTCGACTTATAGCGTACTTGCTCATCTATGGGACACTCTTAGCTGTGGGCATACAGCTCGCATACTTTGAACCGAGAAATACAGACATCGCTATATTTATCATCGACTATTATGCATTTCCTCTTTTGTGGGCAAGTGCAGCTGCAGTTCTTGTGTCATTTGTTTTTACACTTATCAAAAAACGCGCCTAAGTATCTCCTAACTTTCAACCTATGAAAACCCTTCTCAAACTGTTCATATTTGTTTCACTTCCACTCCTGCTTTCCTCTTGTAGTCTCCTCGCAGCTTTGTGAGAGCTCATGTGTAGTCTCGCTCCTGACACTGACCACTGTGCACAGTTTGTCGCAGTACAGTCAGGTGACCCTGAAGACTGTAAAAAGATAAAAGGAACCAAGTTCAAGAGTGGAGGCAGTAACCCTCCACGTGATAAGTGTTACCTCACGATAGCACAAAACAAGTCAGACTATAGCATATGTAAAAACATACAGTGAGGAGTTATGTCCTACACAAAAGAAGAGTGTGTCGGAGGAGTTGCACAAAAAGTACTAAAGGAGAGTGTAGAAAAACAAGACATAGAGTGATGTGTAAAACTCTCAAAGTTTCCAAAAGGAAGTGAGACCGTGTATAGCGATTGTAAACAAAAACTTGCCAGTATTGACGCTATGAACACTCGTGACGGAAAACTAGAAAGTGTCGTAGAGTCTCTCAAAAAAGACCCTGGAAATAGCACCCTCAAAAAAGAACTCGAAGACCTCAAAAAACAAAAACAAACGACCTATGAGATGATGGGAGATTCTCAAAGAGCCGACTATTGTAAAGCGCAAAGAGAAAAAGTTATGGACGGTATAGATGACGAAGATGTAAAGTCTGCTATCTCAAAAGAGTTTACAACCTACAGACAGTGAGAAACCAACATCAACAAGATGCTCGATAAACTTGAGGAAGTCACAGAAAAACAAAAACGTATAAAAAGTGCTGACGAAAAAGCAAACCAACTCGTCGACCAAGTCAAAGAACAACTCGAAGGACTCGTAAACGATAAACAAGACGAGATAGTGTGAGAGATGGGAGAAAAGGCAAAAGAATGGATAGAAAAAAACGGAGGTGAAGAGGTAAAGTGGGCTCTCAAGGACATGGAGTGGGCTATGGGAAAATATGAAAAAGGCAGCAAAATGTACGAAGATGCAAAGTCAAAGTATGACAAGATAAAAGGTGTGTATGACGAAGTGATGTGAGTGTATGATAGAGTCGATAAAGTAAACAAACTTCTTG
>CAYTMN010000016.1:11879-12451 GCA_964438925.1 uncultured Candidatus Peribacteria bacterium | reverse complement strand
TAAAGGACTAGAATATGCTACAGGATATGTTCCAGTATTTGGAAGTACGATTTCCACTATCAGCAAAGAAACATTTGGAACGGTTATAGAGCTCGCAAAAAAACGTGCAGAGAGGTCAACTGCTATAGAAAAGTGTTTTGACGATCCGGAGCACTGTGACACAGACGGTATAAGTGGATACTAAAAAATACTCTCAAAAACTTTATTTGCAAAACGCTATAAAAGTATATACTAGGTATATAACTAAAAAGCATGAAGCAAAAAAAGATGATTCATAACTGTTGTTTTGTAGATGGACAAAACCTTCATCTTGGGACCAAACAAGAGCGTTGGCATATAGACTTCAACAAGTTTCGCATCTACCTCAGAGACAAGTTCAAGGTCGATGAAGCGTATTATTGTTTGTGATTTATCTCAGAAGAAGAGCAAGACCTCTACAACAAACTCCAAAAGGCTGGGTTTATAGTCGTGTTTCGTGAACACACCTCCAACCAGAAGGGGAAGAAAAAAGGAAATGTCGATGTAGAAATTGTGGTTGAGGTCCTGCGCAGGATAGCAGACCATGGACTCAC
>CAYTMN010000016.1:10724-11869 GCA_964438925.1 uncultured Candidatus Peribacteria bacterium | reverse complement strand
ATATAAAGATGATAAACTACCTCATAAAAAAAGACAAACTTGAAAAAATACTTTTCCCAAATAGTAAGTATTCTTCGTTATATAAAAAGATAAAACACCAGTACTGTATGAACCTGAGTATGCCAGATGTGAAAAATAAAATCAGATACAAAAAAGAGGTGTCCTAAAGCACTCAATCTTTTCGGAACCTCTTTTGGTGGTGATACAAATGTATTATATAAAAAAATAAAACAAAAGTCAAAAAATACTTGGGATAATCTCTAACAACACTCGGCATATGACAGAGCAAACAAATAACGCTATACAACTCTACACTGCAAAAAACGGTACTACCGAACTCACAGTGCGTTTTGAGCAGGACACAGTTTGGCTCTCAGAACAGCAGATGGCAACACTTTTTGGCAGAGATAGAACGACGATCAATCGTCATATTTCCAACGTGTTTAAAGACAAAGAACTCGACGAAAAAAGCAATGTGCAAAAAATGCACACTGCAAATGCTGACAGACCAACAAGCTACTACAACCTCGACGTTATCATATCGGTCGGGTATAGAGTCAAGTCGCAAGAGGGAACACAGTTTCGCATCTGGGCAACAAACACTCTCAAAAAGTACCTCATAGATGGATACGCACTCAACCAAAAACGCCTCCAAGAAAAGGGGATAGAAGCACTCCAAAAAACACTCGCTCTCGTACAAAAAACTCTAGGAAGTGACGCAGTAGGCAAAGAAGAAGCCCTCTGACTTTTGGAAGTCATAACTGGGTACACAAAAACGTGGAACCTCATACAGCGCTATGACGAAGAGACGCTTGAGTCGACAGGAAATACTAAAAAACTTCACTATAAACTCGATGCAGAAGAAGCATACAAGGCTATAAAACAACTCAAGATAGAACTCGAAGGAAAGTGCAATGTCGGAAATCTCTTTGCGAACTTGCGTGAAGTGTGAGGACTTGAAGGTATATTTGGGAACATATATCAAACCTTCGACAAAAAAGAACTCTACACAAGTGTTGAGGAAAAGGCAGCACACCTCTTGTACTTTATCGTAAAAGATCATCCGTTTTATGACGGGAACAAACGTAGTGCAGCGTTTGTATTTATTCTCTTTCTCGCAAAAAACGGTATTCTCTATGATGCAG
>CAYTMN010000016.1:4055-10714 GCA_964438925.1 uncultured Candidatus Peribacteria bacterium | reverse complement strand
CAACTATTCTCCAAAACCAAAAAAAAACAAAAACGACCGCGCACTTGTAGCTATCACTATTATGATAGCTGAGTCAGACCCAAAAGAAAAAGACCTTATGGTTAGATTGGTGATGAACTTAGTCAATTAAGAAATAAAAAATTAATACAAAATTAATTTTGTTCGCTTTCTCTTGAGAAAAAAAGAGGGAGTATTATACTATGATGAATATTTGTATATTTTTTTTGTATGAAAAAGAGTGAGAAAATAGTTACTAAAAATCCTTTGGTAATTTTACTTTGAATTCTGGGACTTATTTTACCAGTTCTTCTATTTCTAAAATTTTATGAATTCTATAGTGGAGCATGAGTCCCTATGTTTATACCAAAACCTTGGTATGTTGCCGATAAGATAGTCATATATAAAGCTTGAGTTTTATCTTTGATTTGAGGTACTATAACACTGTTATTTTTTGTAAAAACACTTAAAACAGTCTGAAAAAAATCTCTAAAGAATGCGAGTCTAACTTTTCTCTTGTGAATCATTACCTATCTTTCTATTTTCGTAGTAGCTCCATCATATACGTTTCAAAACTACCCAAGAGTGTTTATGTATATGGATGCGAAAGGAGAATATATAAAGTATCCAAGCTACTATTTTTGGTTAGTTGAGAAGATGGGCTTTTACTGGCAGACTTATAAGCCACTTAAAACTTTAGATGATAGCATTCTTTGACTTGAACTTTCTAGCTATCAAAAAAATGAAAGTCTATATATTAAGATTGTAGAAGATATGAATAGATTCTGATATGAAAATGTGATAGAAAAATATGATAATAAAATCTTTATAGAGCTTTTGCTATTAAATACTCTTGCAGTTTGATTCTGAAAATGAGAATACAATCATGAAATAGAAGATTGAGAAAAATTTTTTTCTAGAATTCAATTATTTAGAAAAATACTTACAATTTCAAATGATAAAAAAGTTCAAGAAACTCTTAATGCTATAATAAAAAGATATGACAGGTTCCTTAAAGATAATGAAAATAAAGAGGATTTCTTTAAGGATATAAAAGAAATATACCAAGAGTATTACAATTCCTTTAACTGGAGTATTAATGGCTAAAAAAATATCATTTTTCTAAAATCAATTTAATTGTATTTTTAACTCTAACAATATTTCTAAATATTAAGATATTTAAGAATCAATAGAATAGGGGAAAAAGACTTTTACATTTTGAATAAATTTTTTGTATGAAAAAGAGTGAGAAAATAGTTACTAAAAATCCTTTGGTAATTTGACTTTGAATTCTGGGACTTATTTTACCAGTTCTTCTATTTCTAAAATTTTATGAATTCTATAGTGGAGCATGAGTCCCTATGTTTATACCAAAACCTTGGTATGTTGCCGATAAGATAGTCATATATAAAGCTTGAGTTTTATCTTTGATTTGAGGTACTATAACACTGTTATTTTTTGTAAAAACACTTAAAACAGTCTGAAAAAAATCTCTAAAGAATGCGAGTCTAACTTTTCTCTTGTGAATCATTACCTATCTTTCTATTTTCGTAGTAGCTCCATCATATACGTTTCAAAACTACCCAAGAGTGTTTATGTATATGGATGCGAAAGGAGAATATATAAAGTATCCAAGCTACTATTTTTGGTTAGTTGAGAAGATGGGGTTTTACTGGCAGACATTCAAACCTTTTAAAGAATCTAACCAAGTAAATGACTGTTTTAAGTTTTGAGATGCAAATAAGTTATATACTTTACTGTATGCATGTATAAACGATTCTAAAGAAATTTCATACGACAATATTTTTTCAAATCCTCAGCCAAAAACATTCTATATTCTTTTCTTACTAAAGTTAATAGATTCTCTAAATTTATCTGATAGACAATTTTTTGATAGCAATATTCTAAAAATAGATACTTATATTGCATACATAAGAGATAAGGAAATAAAAGAAATCTATACCGATTTTACAAATGATTATAAATCTCTAAAAAATAAAAGCTTAGACTATAATCAAGAGATGTCAGAATTTATAAAAAAATATAGAACTTCGCTTGAGGAAAAACTTAAATAAATAATCTTTTAAGAAAATATTTTAGATATGAAAAAAATACTTCTTTTTTTTGTTGTTGTCAGCTATTTCTCAATAACATTAGCAGAATTCAATCTTTGAGAAGCAACAGAAGAAGAGAAAAAGATCTTCACTTTTTGAATGAATATTTGTAAAAATGTTTCAGAGTCAGATTATCCAACTATCTTTGTTCCTTGAATTGCTGCCTCTTGGTATAGTGAATACTGATACAATGATAATAAAATAAAAAGATGGATCCCAGACCCTATCACTCATGTGTATGATACTCTTTTTTATACTTTCAAACAAAATGGATATAGAATTGCTGACGTATTTTACAAAAATGAATTTACAGTAGATATTGAGGGAAATCCAAAACAATCACTCTATCTCTTTTGATATGATTGGAAAAAAGACAATAAAGTTACTGCAACTATTCTCGCGGAATTAATTTGAAAAATTCTAAAAAAATACGAAGAGGTAAATGGGTGTGATATTTGAAAAGTTAATATCATCGCTCATAGTATGGGAGGATTAGTCTCTAGAGCAATGATGGAGGATAAATGCCTAAAATTCTTAAAGAATAAGAATTGAATTTTTGAATTAGAGAATTATAGAGTTGATAAAGAATGAAAAATATCAAAGTTTCAGGATTTAGATATAGGTTGTAGTGCTATAAATTTAAATCAACAAATTTTAGTACATAAATTCATAACTATTTGAACTCCTCATAGAGGTTCTCCAAAAACTTTACCAACTTGGGAAAAGTGAGATATAAGCTTTGCTGACGGATTTTGATTTGAGTTAGGTATTTGGACACAACTTTCAGGAGCAGGCGACAGGTCAATATATAAAAAAATACATTGATATGATCCAACTATTCCAAACTGAATTATAGGGCTCTGACAACTTTTACCAGACATAAGTAAAGATAGTCCTTACAACGAAAAATTATCATACTTAAAAAAAGGAACCTCTAATATACCGAGAAAAGCTCATCCTAGAAATTCATTTTTAGAAGACTTAAATACCACTGAAAATATAAAGAAGATTTTTTCAAAAGTGGATTCGTATACTTCATATTATTCAAAAGTTACAGGTAGCAATGGAACAAATAATATCTACCAAATAGAATTAGGCGATACAGCACTATATAATAATGTATTTTCAAAAAGTATAGGAAAACCAGACATATACTTAAAAGATGAAACAGAAAAATATACTGGGAAAGATATATATGACTACTATAAGAATGAGTATGAGAGTATGTGAATCTTCTCTGTATACAACGTAAAAAACGCCATAAGAAATGAAATTGGATTATGAGGAGATGGAACAGTACCTTCGCAAAACTTATTACTCGTTCCAAATGACTCTAAGACTTGAGAAGAAATTACAGATAAAAAATTTCAATCAAAAGAAATAAAATGTTATCAAGAAAATTGGGAACAAGAAATATGAAAACAGAAAAATAAAAATATCTCTATTAATCCTAGTTTTATAAGTATAGGGGATAACGAAGCACAGGCTTTCCAAGTTTGCCAACATATATATATGCCTACTGCTACAAGCCAAAAAGTTATCGCAGATATACTTTGAAAACCTCACCCAAGTCAGAAAGAGGAAAACCTCAATTTATTGATGTACAATGGATTTACAAATTATTTCTCAAGTGATAATTGATTGTGATACGGTATAAAAAATTCTGATTCTCTAGAGGTATTTTTTGAAGATATATTTTATAAAAAACCTGCCGTACTCAAAGAAAACCTAGAAGTGTATCTTCCACTAGATTTTACCCAAAAAACAAAAGTCTTCCGCTATGACATACTCTCTCCTATAAACGTTCTCATCACTGACGAGCAATGAAGAAAGATATGAATAGATCCACAAACAGGAAGAATCATCAACGAAATACCGTGAGCTTGGACAAGTGGGGATACTGAGGGATCAAATGAACCTGAATTTTTCCTCATACCACAAACAGGAACAGGGAAAGTCCAACATAGTATCCAAACTTTTGGAACAGGCGATGGAGTATACCATATTGAGATGCGAGAAATAGAAAAAGACCAAACAGCAAAAAAAGTACTGACGATACAAGGAAATGCAACACAAGGATTTGAAAGTGACTATAGAGTAGAGAAAAAACAAAAGTGAGGAACTCAGGCATTTTCCTACACTCCTACTTCAAACTTTCCAGCAAAGATAGAAACAGTCTCAAACACTTTTACGACTGACAACGAAAGTTTTACTTTGAGGTATTTTCTAAAAGGAGATGGAAAAAAAGTTTCCAAGTTACAAGTCCAAACTCTTAGTCCTAGTGGGAAAAAAGAAACAACAGTTCAGAGCATAAAGGGGAAAATAGATATCGCGTGTAAAGAGTTTTGAGACTACACAGTTACTCTTACGTTACTAGACGCACAGTGAAACATACTCAAACACATATGAGCAAAAAAGACTCTGACTATCACGAGACCAGAGCCACAAAAGACCTTACCAGATGATGAATATATATACATCGACATTCCAACCGATGGTATACCTTTCGGTATCTATGTACCAAAAAAATCTCGCTAACGAAGTTTCCTATATATATCTTCACACACATGCTTATTTTTGAGTTTTTGAAAGTTTGGTAAAAACTTATTCCAGTCAAGATACTGGAGATAAAAAACTATTTTTTCAGGCTCTATCTCATAGATACCTGTATGTGTTTTTAGGAGGAGCTCTACGTTTCCACTTTCCTGTCAGGGTATCATATCGGGCACGATGATAGGAGTATCTGTTGCGATACACTCAGAGATAGTCGCTCCACCAGCTTTTCCTATGAGGACGTCTATATGTTTGTAGTTTTCCTTGAGATTTAGAAACTTAAAAAAGTGAAAGCGCGGATGTTTATGATAGATTTTTTGGAGTTTATTGTAGAGCAGACTATTTCGTCACTCAAGTACTGTTATGTCATACTTTTCTTTTGCAAGACGTCGAAATAAATCGAGAGCAAAGTCCTTTTCCAGTGCACTTAAAAGAACACATACTTTTTTTACTTCTATTTGTTTTTTATCTAAAAAATATTGTGGCTCTATTGGAAAAAACGACACACAGACATTGTCTTTTTTATGTTTAAATTTCTTTTTAAATACTTCTTTTGAAAACTCATCTATCACAAAATAGGTATCAATATAGTTCCCATCTAGGTACCATATAGAGTGCATACTTATAGCATCAGTGATGACAATACCAGTACGAAAACTCTTCCCATAGTTCTTGATATACTTTTTTATAAATCCTCACCAAGAAGGAAAAAATGAGATAACTATATCAGGATGATACTCCTGCATGAGATCATCAAATTTATTTTGAAAAACAGGATAACGAAATCAAAAAAGGATTTTTTTGATGATTTGATTATCCAAAATATTGTAAGTTATTTTCCAAGAAAATGGATGCTTCTGACAAAAGTCTTGATAGTAGGACTGCGTCGCTTTGCCGATAATATTTTCTAAAAAATCTACTATATCTACTGTCTCTACAGAGTATCAAAGTCACTCATAGTATGACGCCATACTTTTCGTTGCGACATTGTGACCAGACCCATATGAAGCAGTCAGTAGAAGTATTTTTTTCATAGATGTATTAAAAATCTTTCAACCAACTTTGTATATCTTGTATTTCCTCAGGTGATACACTATGAGGCATAGAGTATATCTTGTAGGTAAGAGAAAGGTGAGAGTTTTCAAAAAACTTTTGGAGCTTTTCGGCCTCTTGTACTTTTATGACTCCATCAAACGCTCCGTGACCTAAAAATATCTTTTTGTCTTGTATCTGTTTAAGTGAAGCAGTTTCAAGCTCTTGGAGGAGTCTCCCTGAAAGTCCTATGATACCTTGTATAGATGTAGGAAATGTGAGAAGAGTATAGTAGGACATAATAGCTCACTGACTAAAACCAAACAAGACGATATTTTCTATATCTATGTTGTATGTAATAGAGAGGTATTGTAAAAACTCCTGAATATAGCGTCCAGAAGCTACTATGTCATCGTAGGTGTATGTAGGTCTCCCAGTAGAGAAGTCTATATGGTACCAAGCAAATCCATGAGCTGGAAGCTCTATAGGAGCACGCAGAGAAAACACTCTGTAGTCTGAAAAGTGTTTGTGAAGAGCAAATAAATCTTTCTCGTCTGAACCAACTCCGTGAAGCATCACAAGAGTGATGGGAGAGGTAGGTGTTTCAGGAAGATATTTGAGATAAGTATGCATAGTATACAGTTACAGTATACGTACATTGTACGAAGAGTCTCTCTTGAACCAAAAAGAAAATATTACAAGAAAACTTTACGTCTAAAAGTATCTACAAAGGTTCATAAAACGTCGGAGTACGTTACCTCAGGAATATTTCCAGTCTCATGAAGACGAATAGAGTGCAATAGAGCTGCTACCATAGTTGCATGTACATCGTATCATATACCAGGAAGTACAGCGTTGTTTCTTCCATATGCAGCAAGTCCGTGAACAAAAAGTCATGGAAGTGAAAGACGAGTATCTTTTGAAATAGCTTGATGTGCCCAATCAGTTGTAGTGATTCATCTC
>CAYTMN010000016.1:0-4022 GCA_964438925.1 uncultured Candidatus Peribacteria bacterium | reverse complement strand
TTTATAGGTCCAGTTTCTGGTCTGTATCCATACAGACAAAAGTGTTCATCGATAGTGTCATAGGTATAAAGTCTGCCGTCTTTACGTAAAACAGTTGCCGTAGTAGCTCCATCTTTTTGTTTCCAAATAACCTTTCTTGCATCAGTTACAACGAGTTGGTGGTCAAGGAGGTACTTTACTACTTTTTTTACTTCATCATAGTCATAGGCGATTCCAGTTTGAGGATCAAAGTCGTCTTTTGCAAGACTTCTTGCGAGTCTTTTTGTCCCGTTAAGTGTTTTTTGTACTCTTTCAGGAAAAAGAAAGCACTCTAGTGGTATATCACTCACCACTCGAAAACGAATACCATGCTCAATACAGTGTTGTACTACTTCTATAGCACTGTTTCAAAAACCAAATATGAGGAGTTCAGCTTTTGGGTTTGCACGTAGTTTCTCCATCATCTCATACATCATCGCAGGATCTTTTTGCCATCTGTGAGAGTGTATTTCAACACCAGCTCAACTATAGGTTTGTACTGCATCTTTTGCTCCACCTTCATATTTGAGCATAGTTCCATCTGAGTTGACCTGAGGGAAGCGAGTGTTTGTAAAACTTTGTGGTACATGTGCTCCAGGTCAAAACAAGACTATATCAAACTCTTCATTAAAAAGTGCACCATTTGGGTCTTGAAAAACAACATTGTATCATTGAGTATTAGGGATCTTTTGTATAGAGAGTACTTCAGCATGAAGCGTTCTACGAGTCTGGATGGTTCACTCAACCTTGTTTATAAATTGAGAAATAGTATTTCCTGATCAAGCAACGATATCGTGTGCTTTATCTAGTTTTATAGCATCATCAAAAACAAAATCTCAAGGATTTATCTTTGAACCATTTCGAACTCATACAAGATTTGGATCATTCCAAATTCCTCACATTTGTCAGTTTGCAGATACGATAGTCGTGTTGTATTTTCCGATTCATAACTCCTGGATTTTCGCAAGCATAGTGAGAGAAGCAGCTCAGGGGAGTGAAAGTACTTTTACATTTCAAAGCCTTGGAAATTGATACTCCAAAAAACCAGAAAAATTGTGAGAGTGAGATATATTTCCAGTAGCTCACGTGAGAGCTCAAGCTTTGTCTTTAGCATCCATCACAGCTTTTGCTATATCTTCTGACATAGCCAGAGGAAGTGTATCTCAGTGCAACATAGAAAAATAGTATTCAGCAAGTGTTTCATCTATGTATCTTTTTCCATGAAGAATAGAGAGTATAACGCTATCAAGAGAGCGACTTTTTATTTCTGGTATTACGTCCCCAGCTCAAAGCATATCAAGCAGTACTCATAAATGAAGTGATGCAGAGACAATATTTTTTTCATCAAACTCAAAACCACGTTGTGCATCAGTCTGCATATTATACATTGCAAGAGTCGGGAGGCCAGCTTCAGAGAGTTTCATAGTATGTATTTTAAAGTTTGTATTTTATAATAAAAATATATAAAAAGTCAATATAATTTCTGTCAAATGAAAACGGCATTATAAGCAAATGTATGGTACAATAAAAGATATATCTTTTGAACACCAAAAATGCTAAATATTCTCCTTATCGTTTTTTGACTCATATTTCTCATATATGGGGCTGGAAATCTTGTAAAATGAGCAGCATCATTATCTGTTGGTATGTGAGTACCTCAGATTGTGGTAGGACTTACAGTAGTAGCTTTTTGAACTTCAACTCCGGAACTTTTGGTAAATATTCTCTCTGCATATAAATGATCTACAGATATTGCTATAGGAAATATAGTTGGAAGTAACCTCGGAAACATACTTCTCATACTCTGAACCACGCTGTTACTTTCAGATATCCCTGTTAAAAAAAATACAACTTGGAAAGAGATACCTTTTGCTATTCTTGCAGCACTACTTCTCTATATAATGGCTTCTGATATAGTCTTAAATAGAGAAACATCAAACATGCTTTCTTCATCAGAAAGTCTGGTACTTTTATGTATATTTTGTATCTTTTTATACTACATATTTGCCATTTCATTTTCAAATATTGAACAAACTCAGTGAGAAAAAATAGAAGTCTACTCTATAAAAAAATCTATTTTGTATAGTGTATTTTGACTGATTCTTCTTTTTATAGGATGAAAAATACTTGTTGAGTGAGCCGTAAATATTGCACGAGTTTTAGGCGTTTCTGAAATGCTTATAGGACTGACTATTATAGCTGTTGGAACCTCTCTCCCAGAGTTTGTTACATCTATAGTTGCTGTAAGAAAAAAACAAACAGATATGGTGATTGGAAATATTATTGGTTCAAATATTTTTAATGTTTTTTGGATACTCTGAATCACTGGAGTCTTTGGAGCAGTTCCTATTTCAAAAGAAGCATATATAGATATTCAGTTTCTACTAGTATGTTCTCTTATGGTGTTTCTATTTCTATTTCTTTCAAAAGATTTATATAGAACCAAAAATTGGTTTCATTCAGACGTATATATTCTCAAAAGATGGCAATGATGAATATTAGTTATCACGTATATATCCTACGTCACTTACCTCATAAATAGAGGTTAATATCTATTTCCAGATACTTTCCATAAGTTTATATCCATATGGATCATGTTTTTTGAGATCTTCACGGTTATATGGGTAAAAATCGTTGATTCATAAGTATGCTTCAGTAGTTTCTGCAAAGTATTCTTGTTCGTTTGTGAGAGCGTATGCTTTTTTCATAACTTTTACCATATCACCTCCTGGTGTATACTCAACAGAGTCATAGTGTCACTCTCTTACAGCTCTTCTATAGGTAGCTCAAACATTGTCTTTTTCTTTTTTTGTGAGGTATAAGTCCATGTATGCATGAGCAAACTCATGGAGAAGCATATACGGCTGATTGAGTCTCGTCCGATCTACAAAGTTTGTGACATTGGTTACTTCAACAGACTTTTCTTTTGCAGGAGGATACCCATGTTCTACCAGCCAAGTCTTGTTTGGGTGATACATCGCTGCTGCATCTCACAGGTTCCACTCCATAAAGATAGGTATTTTTACCAATCGTTTTTGTATCGTCTTTGAAAGTTTGAGTTGTTGTATCATCACTATCTTTTTTTTCAAAAACTCAAGTCAAGCTTCCATCTCTTTTTTATGTTCTTTTACGCCACTGTCAGATATGTATATAGTTTGAGTTCTATAACGAATAGTTGTATATCCATCAACAGCGGCAAAGCTTTGAAGAGGTACGAGAATGAGCATTAAAAAAAGTGTAAAAAGTAGTTTCATACAAAAAAATTATGGATAAAAACATTGTATAGAAACCTTAAAAATATCAAAAAATATACACAAAAAATAAAAATTCTTTGAATTTGATTGAAATTTGAAATACAATGAGAAAAATTTTTCTTTCAAAAGACGGTATGGATACACGAACAAGATTTTCCGATTTAGCTATTGCAAGACAAACGACAAACTATAGTCTTTTTTTCATTATCCCAGTAACTGCCTACTTTGCATACATATTCTACCAACATTTACTCTCATCAACGTATATGAGTTTTCTCGACACGTTTGACTTCTTTGTTCACGAGCTTGGGCATCCAGTGTTTGGTCTTTTTTGAATTCAGTTTATCGCATTACTTTGATGAACTCTCCTACAGTTACTCATACCACTTGTATGTATGATATGATTTTGGATACAAAGAGATAGGTTTGCAGTAGTTTTCTGTCAGGCTTGGCTTGGAACAAACTTTTTCTATATATCAACCTATTCATCAGATGCTCAAAAGATGGCTCTTCCTCTCATGTGACTCTGAAGCGGTGACCCTATTCATGACTGGAACTACATATTTACAAAACTTTGAGTACTTGCTCATACAGATGCTATAGCATTTTGATTTAAAATAATTGCCATTCTATTTTTTGTTTTCTATTTTATAAATATCTTCTTTCTTATCATAAACAAAAAAAACGATATTTTCTAGCATATCGAATTCATAAAAACAATGTATGACGGTTCTTTTCAATGGCAAGGAT
>CAYTMN010000015.1:12533-21398 GCA_964438925.1 uncultured Candidatus Peribacteria bacterium | reverse complement strand
GCCTGCTGTTGGTAGTCAAAATCCGTCTCGAAAGAGTAACAAGTAAAGTCCTGTAGGCCTATACTTTTTTCTATAAATGAAAAGCTTTCCCCTATTTTACAAGTAGCACTGAGTAAAAAAACGTTTTTTAACTTTGACCAAACCTGTTCCTGACAAAATTTTGCTACATTCAAAATGGTATATTCAAGAGTAACTCATTGGTACTGAGAGTATGAGAGTATTTGTATAAATGTTCCACTATATGTTTTCTCAAAAACTATTTCTAATAGATTTCAAATCTGTTCGACAAGAAATGACTCTCGTAAAAATAATTTTGAACTCTTGAGAGTATTTCAAAGGCCTTTTAGTTCTCCTTTTACTTTTTCAAGAATAGGGAGTATCATTGTTTCTTTATAATCATCAGGATCAAAAAGCTTGTTTACTGAACCGCTCAGATCACTTGTCTTTTGGAGGGTATTGAGAAGAATATCATCTATGATTCCTAAGTTATCAAGTATAGGTCCTATATCCTCTTCCAATGAAAATATGTCTGTAAACTCCATTTCTTTTGCCTTTTTGAGAATATCTAGGAGAAAAAATTTAAATTCTTTATAGTTATATCTCTTTTTAGAAGAAGAAGTAACAGTATCCTCAAGATTATGAGCTTCATCTATCACTAAATGATGTATCTTTTCGAAAATATCTCCTTTGAGACTCACTTCAGTGAAAAGCACTGCATGGTTTATGATAACAATATCTGCTACTTCAAGATTTCTTCTTGATTTAAAGAGAAACTCATACTCTCTATACGGGTTTTTTTCTGAAAGACTTTGCTCTAAATTTGAGTGGACAATCTTGACATAGTTACTTTCTTCTCAATAGTAATTTAGTTCGTCAAGTTCTCAGTTTTCCGTTTTAAAAAGCCAAAAAACTATTTTAGACAAAAATGACAACTCATTGTAATTTAGATTATCCGCTAGAAGCCACTTAAAAATATTTGCCAATGAAATATAGTTCTCTTGTCCTTTTATTTTTACAAAAGAAAAATCAATTCCTATATTTTTCTGAATCTGAGGGAGGTCTTTTCAACAAATTTGATCTTGAAGAACTTTAGACTTTGTTGAGATAAAAACTTGCTGTCCCTTTTCTAAGGAGAACTTTATGCTCGGAAGAAGGTACCCGAGAGTTTTTCACACTCAAGTTGGAGCCTCAATGACTGACTTTTTTTCTAGAGAAAAATTTTTGTCTATGAGCTCAAGAAGCATCTTTTGGTTTTCTCTCTTTTCTAGCTGTGGAATAGATGCAAAGAGATTCTCTAAAGATATACTTCAAGTATGAGGCTTTTTTTCTGTGATTTCAGGAACTCATATGGTCTCCAAAAGCATGTTTACAGCTTCTTTATACGATACTTCCTGGGTGTCTGAAAAAAGATAGTTTCTTAAAAAGAGTATATTTTTATCATCTGACTTAGAGTAGAGAAAATTGAGTGTTTCTTTTTGTTTTTGTTCAAGAGTACTGGAGAGTTTTTTCAGGTTTTTCAATACTGCAAGTGTCGCTTGGGTATCGTCTAAGGCTCTATGTGCGGACTCAAGAGAAATACCAAAGACAGAGCAGAGAGACTCTAGACTTATGGAAGGCTCTGAGTAGAGAAAAGTGTTTGCTAAAAAGAACGTATCTATAAAAATATTTTGCACGATAGGTATACCAGAGGCAAGTAGAAAGTCTCTATCAAAACGAACATTGTGTCAAACAATAGGGCTTTTGCCAATAAATGTCGTAACTTTTTCTCGAACTTCATCAAACGTTGGAGCATCTATAACCATCTCATCGACAATTCCCGTGATGTTTGAGTTGAGTGCAGGGATAGATATTCAAGGATTTATAAGGGTAGAATACGTTTCTATGACCTCAAAAGTATCTTTATCAAACTTTACGAGTGCAAGCTCAATGATTTTGTCTTTTTTCGCGTCAAGTCATGTTGTCTCTAGATCTAAGGCTACAAATGTCATATCATTTTTTAATTGTAAGCATAATAGAGAAAAACTGGAAAATACGAAATAATTTGGTAAAGTCTCTTTTTGTCGCACAAACTTGATAAAAACTGAATAAAGTTTATAATGCACAGCAATAGAAAAAAGATATGAAATACCTAAGATGATTTTGTCTCTTGATCGCCTTCACCTTTAGCGTAAGCTCTATCTGAACTTTCGCTTTAAGTAGTGATATAGAGCTCTCTGTGTCTCCTGATTTTGCAAATACGGAACTCAATATAAAATGAGCGAAACTTATCGAAGTATATCTCGTAAAATACAACCAACAACTCAAAGAATTTAAAGATTTACATGAAATTGCAAGTGATGCAATTATTGATGAAGCTACAGAAAAAATAAAACAAATGATTTTTAGTCTTAGAAAGATACAAACGGATAAAGTAGAAAAGTGAACTGCAGAAAAAGTAATGAGTAAAACTATTTCGGAGATAAAAGGTCTCAATACAAGTTTGAAAATATATCTCAAAAATAAGTCAGCTCAAATAAAGGAAGAGGCGAGAATGAGTCAAGAAAACTTGTTAAAAGTTGTTTGACCATTTCAGAGAAAACTTGAGAAGGTGATAGTGAATCTCCATGAGAGTGTTTCTTTGAGAGCAAAAGAGTCTCAAGATAGAAAAAGACTTATTAGTTACTTAAGTGATCTTGAAAGTGAAAACATCAAACTTAAAACTTTTAAAAAGCTTTCTTTTAAGAATAAAAAAGAAGTAAAAGACTATATTATCTGATCCATAACTAATATTCAAAGACTCATAAACTGAATTAAAAGTAGTCTCTAGGTTATCAAAGCTGAATAGAAAGAATACTTGAGAGCTCAGAGAGCTCTTTTTTTGAGAGATGTTTGTATTCACCAAAATCTAAAGTTCAAAGTTCAACGTTTTCTATTCTCACTCTTTTAAGTTTTTTTACTCTTTTTCACAAGCTCTCCACCATACGGCGAATTTGCCTATTTCTTCACTCACTGAGAATAATAGAAAATGTTCCAGAGCTGAGTCTTTTCACGGGAGCTTCTTTTGTAAGACTTCCTAAAACAAAGACTCATCTTTCAAGTATCTTGAGTTCATCATCGTTAATTGGTCAGAATACCTCAACTACATACTCTTTTTTATGTTCATATCTTGGGTGCATCAAATAGTTTGCTAGACGTCCATCATTGGTAAGGATAATAAGCCCTGTAGTCTCTTTATCAAGCCTTCAAATAGGAAAAACTCTTGTACCAACATCGACAATGTCAATAATCGATTTTCCTCACTTTTGAGCGCAAGTTGTCTCTATCCCCCTTGGTTTATTGAACTTATAATAGACAAGTTTTTCTTGCTTTTTTATTTCCTCCGTAAGGAGTTCTACATTATCCTTTTCTGGATCAATACTCTGGCCGATAAGAGCAGTTTCACCATTTATCTTTACCATTCAAGCCTCTATGTATTCTTCTGCTTTTCTGCGAGAGCAAATACCAGCTTGAGAAAGATACTTTTGTAATCGTACTTTTTCTGTCATACTAGTTTGTTATAATTCTAACTTCATTTTCTAGCTCTAGTTCAAACTCTTCCCTTACACGTTTTTGTGCCTCTTGTATAAGATAGAGTAAATCTTGCCATGTGCAAGTTTCTCCATCACTTAAGAGAAAGTTCGCATGTTTTTCACTCCATTTGGCTCATCAGTGTGAAAATCCTTTGAGTCACACTTGTTCTATAAGATAGCCTGCAGAAAGTTTCATAAGCGTCATACCTTCTTGTTTGAGTGACTCTATTTCTTGTGGGTCTTGAATAATTTCAATACCGCTATTTGACTTCATCACTGCTCCCTCAGGATTTTTAAAAAAGCTTCCACAACTATTTCCCTTTGGTTGCTTATTTTCTCTAAAATCTATGTTATCTACATCACTATGGTATTTTTCTATTTTCTTTGATAGATCAAACCTTGCTTTGATAAGAAAGTATTTTTCTGTCTGCTTGAGAATAGAGCTACGGTAAGAAAACAGCATCTGTTCCTTGCTTAAAATTTCCAACTCTCCAGTTTCTTTGTTTAGTAGTGTAGCGTCAAGAAAGTTACTCTCCGTTTCTAGTCCAAAACATCCGGCATTTCCAAATACTGCCCCTCAAACACTTCCAGGGAGTCAGATAAAACGATGCCAGAGAGGTTGATGAAAGTCATTTTCAAGTGACGATGCGATTTGCCGAATCGACTCACTAGCAAAAGCCTCTAAAATCATAGTTTTTGTATCGTAGGACCACCCTTTAAGAGAGTTTTTGATAACTACCCCCTCAAACTCATCAAAAGCGAAAAGAAGGTTGGTTCCTCATCAAATAACTAGGTGCTTAAGTTGTTGCTTTTGAATATACTGAAATACTTTCTTCAGTTCTTCCAGTTGCTCTTCAGAACACACCTCAAAATAATACTTTGCTCTTGCAGGAGTTTTGAAGTTTGAAAGTTCTTTTATATCTATATGTTGTTGGAGTTCTTCCATAGTTTCATATTATTTTTGTAGGTATTTATCGATAGCTTTTCCCGTGTAACTTTTTTTACATTTTCTCACTTCTTCAATTGATCAAGCCACAACGAGGTCTCATCAAGCATCACCTCCTTCAGGTCAAATGTCGACAATATAGTCAGCATTTAAGATAATATTCATGTTATGTTCAATAACCAAGACTGTGTTCCCTTTATCAACGAGGGTATGAAGTATCGTAAGGAGTTTTTCAACGTCCTGAAAATGAAGTCCTGTAGTGGGTTCGTCTAAAATGTATATGGTTTTAGTGGTTGATCTCTTTGAAAGTTCTGTCGCAAGTTTTATACGTTGCGCTTCTCCTCACGAAAGAGTAGTTGATGATTGTCCGAGCTTTACGTATCATAAACCTATACTTGAAAGCACATCAAGTACTTTTACTACTTTTGGATGTGCAGAAAAAAAGTCGAGAGCTTCTTCGATGGTCATGTTGAGTACATCAGCTATACTTTTTCCTTTGTAGCGAATTTCAAGCGTCTCATAGTTAAATCTTTTTCCATGACACTCTTCACACTCAACATACACCGGAGGAAGAAAATGCATTTCTACCTTTTTTACTCCGTCTCATTCACAAATATTACATCTTCAAGATTTTGTGTTAAAACTAAATCTTCCAGCATTGAATCCTCTCACCTGCGCATCATAGGTTGCAGCAAATATATCACGGATGCTTGTAAATACTCCTGTATATGTTGCTGGGTTGCTACGTGGAGTTTTTCCGATAGGTGATTGGTCGATAACTAGAGCTTTATCGAGAAACTCAAGTCCTTTCATCTCCTTAAACTTTCCATGTTGATGACTTGCCCCGTTAAGTTTATTGAGAACATAGTTTGCGAGTGTATCGTTGATAAGACTTGATTTTCAGCTTCCTGAAACTCAGGTAATAACATTAAAATTTCAGAGAGGAAATTTTATATCGACACTTTTAAGGTTGTGGTGTGTTGCTCCTATAATCTCCAAAAAGTGTTTTTTTTCTCTTTTTGGATGAACAATTTTTATGTCTTTTTTTCCTGAAAGGTATTGTCAGGTAGTTGAGTTTTTGTCTTTTATAATTTCTTTAAAGGTTCACTCAAAAATGATGTTTCCTCCGTGAATCCCTGCTCAAGGACCAATATCGATAATATAGTCTGACTCTCTCATAATATCTTCATCGTGTTCAACAACGATAAGCGTGTTTCCTATATCACGAAGTTTCTTTAGGTTGTTTATAAGCATATCGTTATCTCTTGGATGAAGTCCAATAGATGGTTCATCGAGAACATAGATAATTCCTTCAAGTTTTGTCCCTAACTGTGTTGCTAGGCGTATTCTTTGAGATTCACCTCCTGAAAGAGTATTTGCTCTTCTCGAGAGTGTTATATACTCTAGTCCCACTCATTCTAAAAACTCAAGTCTTTCAACAATATTTTTGATGATATTTTTAGAGACTTTATCTTTACTTCCAGTAAGTCATAAACTTTTGATAAATCAAAGAGAAGCTGAAACATTCATATTGGTAATGTCTCCTATATCTTTTTCTTTTATAAAAACAGTGAGGCTCTCTTTTTTGAGCCTTTTTCATTCACAGCTTGGACAATCAATTTCTGTTACAAAATCGTTAATTTTATTGTCGTCAAAATTTTGAGATTCAAAAAATCTTCTATTGAGCGTATTTATAACTCCTTCAAATTTTGAATTATAGGTATTTGCATACCCCTCTTCACTTTCAAAACTCACTTTATACATAGTCTCTCCAGTACCATATAGCACTCTATGTTTTTCTTCTGGTGTAAGTTCTCTATACGGAACTTTTGTACGGATTTTATACTTTTTTCAAACTTGTTCGATGAGCGCAAGAAAGTAGTTTCAAAACCCTGGGACAATAACTGCCCCTTCTTCTAAAGAGAGTTTGAAGTTGATAATACTTTCTTCGAGAAAAACTGTTTTTACTCACAAACCATGACATTCTTGACAGGCACCATTGTGAGAGTTAAAAGAGAAAGAAGATATATCAAGTTCTTCAGGGACATACGAACAGTTTGGACAAACAAAGACATTTGAAAACTTGTGTGAATGGACACTGTCTTGGTCAATAAAGTCTAGTGTCAAAAACCCTGAAGATACCTTAAATGCAAGCTCTAAGCTGTCTTTCAATCTTTTTGTGTCTGCTTCGTTTTTGTCATAGTCTACGACGACAAGTCTATCAACAATGATGTCGATGTCGTATGTCGTGTTCTCTGAAATCTTGATGTCATCATTGATAGTTGAAAGCTTTCCATTTATCTCAAAACGGATAAATCCTAGATCAAGAATTTCTTTTTTGAGTTTCTCAGCACTTACAAGTTTTGACTTTTTATAGAGAGGAGATTTTACCATAAATTTTTTTCAAACCCCATGGTGCTTTATATGCTCAATGATATTTCAAAGTGTGTCTTTTTTGATAATCGTATCACACTCAAGACAACGTCTTTCTCAAACATTGAGAAAAAGAAGTTTATAGTAATCATATATTTCTGTAATCGTTCCTACGGTACTTCTTGGATTTCTGTTGGTGGTTTTTTGGTCTATACTAATCGTTGGGGAAAGTCCGACTATCTCGTCTATCTCTGCTTCTTCTTTCATGCCTCAAATGAACATACGAGCATACGATGATAAGCTCTCTAGGTACTTTTGTTGGCCCACAGAATAAATAGTGTTGAATGCTAAACTCGACTTTCCACTTCCAGAAAGCCCAGTGACTACCACCATTTTATTTTTAGGAATTTTTACATTTATGTTTTTTAGATTATGGGTTCTTGCGCCATACACTTCAAGAAATTGAGACATTTTTATGTATTTAGAGAACTACAAAAAAGGAGAATTCAGAGCAAAGTCTAAACCTCCATTGTAGTCAAATATTTTTTTAGGCAAGAGGGAAATTAACTATTTTGTATGTATGTTTCCATTATTTGCTTTCCAGCTCTTTTTATAGCAATACTTACTCACTCATATAGTTCTTGCATCTGCACTTTTTTGAGTCAGGCATCAGAGTTTCGATACACTCAAACAATATTACAAGCCGTAAGTTGCTGAAATGAAGTACTATTTCTTTCAACTCCATCAAAAAGGTCTCTTTGGATTATTTTTTCGATCACTTCATACTCTACTCTCAGTTTTACAGATGACTTTTTTTGAGTCCTGTGTGACAGCATTTTTACTATTTCATAGTCTACTACAAGCTTTCTTTTCAGTGTTTCTTGGTCACTTAAAAGTCTTGGAGAGGTTATCTCATGCATTTTATAAGAAACTTTGTGAATTCATTTTATGTCTCTTAGTTGCACTGTTTGGAAATACTCATCAACATCACTCCCATCATTATCAATAAATAGCGCGATTTCTCCAAATTCACGCATATGCATTTCATCCATATCGAGCTCTGGTACAAAACCGCAGGACTGACATCTCCCATCTTCTAGTTTTACGATGTGGTTCTTTGTTGAGCAATGAGGACAAACTGTTACTAAGTCGAGTATGTCGAAAATAGATGCAACAACTTCACTATCGGAACCAACAGTTTCAGTATCTGGTCAGTTTTGTGAATCTTTTTCGGGTTGATTTTGTAGTCTTTCATCCATACAGTTTTCTTATACGAATATTGTATCACGATATAGGTAGAAAAACAAAAATTTACTAGTCAGATGCAATAATACATGCATACACTTTGTTTGCTCAGTATGCGTGAAGAGACTTTGCACACTCAGTGAGTGTAGTCCCCGTAGAAACCACATCATCTATTATCAAAACATCTTTGCCATATAGAAATGGGATATACCTTTTTTGTATACTAAAACTTTCCTTAAGATTTTTTTCTCTTTGTTGTTTTGTAAGATGTGATTGGTGAGGTGTATACCTTGCTTTTTTGAGAAGTGGTGATAAAGGAATATTTAGTTTTTCAGCGATTTGCTTTGCAAAATACTCACTGTGGTTGTATCCTCTCTTCCATTTTCTGAGAAAATGCATAGGCGGAAAGGTAATGATTGTATTTTTTAAAGTTTCTTCATCAATATTTTTTTTGATACTTTCTACTGCTTCTTGTAGAAAGTCACCGTATATAGACTGTACTTTATAGTACTTTGCATCCCATAAAAGCTTTTTTATAGGCCCTTTTTTGTAGTGAAACAAAACGATAACTTTCTCAAGTGAAAGTCATAAGCAGGCAGAATGAATAGAAAAATTTTTGCTCGGCTTTTTACATACATAACATACTTCTTCAAATCTCTGTTGTGCCTGTAGACAAAGTGGACAAAAATAGTATCAAGGCTCGTTACATCAGTAGCAGTTTTTGGCTCAAAAAAAAGATAAAACCTTATCGAC
>CAYTMN010000015.1:0-12523 GCA_964438925.1 uncultured Candidatus Peribacteria bacterium | reverse complement strand
ATCGACAAAGTATTTCATATGTAGTTTATGAGAGCTTTTCCAAGATGGCACTTAGACTTTCAACTCAAAATCATGTTACTCCTTTTGGATACAGTCAAAACGAAGTATTTGAACCTGCTACTGAAGCAATGTCTATATGTGTGAACTTTTCTTCTTTTGTGCGGAAGTTGTATATGAAGGCTCCTCCCATAATCGTTCATGCTAGAACTCCTGGAGAGTGGTTGTCATAGTCAGCAATACTTGACTTGGTTTTTTCAATAAAAAATGGATCAAAAGGAAGTTCCCAATACTTTTCAAAATGCTCCTGAGAGTACTTTTTTAATAGTTCTAACATCTCTTGATCATCTCCCATAATTGCAGCATATCGATGACCAAAAGTCATAACACAAAGTCATGTAAGAGTTGCCACGGTTATAAATCTGTCGATTGTGTAATTTTTAGAAAGGTACGCAACTGCATCAGCTAGTATGAGTCTTCACTCTGCGTCAGTGTTGAGTACTTGTACGGTTTTTCCGTTGTACGCTGTCAGTATATCTGAAGGTCTCATAGCCTCTGCTCATACAGAATTTTCTGCAAGAGGAAGTGCTGCGACAATGTTTACGTGTATTTTTTTTCTATCGAGTTCTTTCATCACCGCAAATACGGTTGCAGCTCCTGCCATATCAAACTTCATTATCTCCATTCATCCGATTGGTGAAGGCATCTTGATATTGAGTCCCCCAGTGTCAAAAACTACTCATTTTCATACAAATCCTATAGTTGGCGCCTTTTTACTTACCATCCTTTCCATGATCACTAGATGTGGCTTATGATAGCTCCCCCAACCAACAGCCTTGAGAAGTCCTAGTCAAAGTTTCTCTACTTTTTCAGGTCAGATGATGGTAACTTTTGTATTTTTTAAAGGAGTTTTTTTTATGAGTTTTGCAAACTTTTCTGGAGTGAGGTCATGCGTAGGGGTTTCTCCCAAGTCACGAGCTAAAAATATATTTTCAATTGTTAGTATTTGATCTTCAAAAATTGATCTATCTTTTTTATCGCACACTATTTGAATGGTATCTTTTTTCTTTTCTGACTTATAGTTTTGGAACTTGTAACGCGCTAAAAGAGTAGTGTGTAGGATATCTCTTAGAAGTGTTTTTGAAACAGAAAAAAGTGTAATCTCTTTAGGAATTTTTACTACATTTTCAGCTAAGAACTCGTATATATCTTTTGTTTTTTCGGGAACATATCTCGTCACATACAAGGTTTCAATGTTTTTTTCTCAAAGAAAAAATTGGTAGAAAAAGCTTTTGTTTTCCTCACATCATTTTTCTATCTTTTCCAATATCTTTTTATCGAGCTTTAGAGGCAGTTCTTTGCTGTCCGCTGAAAGAATAACAACAAGGTTTGATCTCTTTATTTTTTCAACACTTTCATAAAAAGTAACCATTATTTTGTCTTTAGAGAATTAATTTTGTAGTAACTGAAGAATACAAATCCAGATTCTATAAAGAGGATAATTCAAAAAGTAAATATATCAAATCAATTAAAAACAAAAAAATACACTACCCCTACTATGTTGAGAATGTATGAGTATGTATGATAAAAATAATGTTCTATAATGTCTCTTGAGTCGTAAAAAATAGGAGTAAATATAGACAGAAGGGAGAAAAAAAATGTGTACCCTAGGAGTGGTATGTCTGCGCCTAAAACACTACCAAGATAGTGGAAATATAATAAGAAAACAAAAAATCAAAAAGCCAGAAAGCTAAATGAAAGGGAAACAAAGTTGTTAAACTTCCTATGAACTTCAAAGTTAAAAAACGCAGAAAAAAGTAAAATGAGTAGCATTATCAGGCGTATTTCATGAGATTGAAGATATATCAAACAAAAAACTATCCCTATATAGCTAAATATGAGTGAGAAGTATCTCAGTGGGATAACTGAGTTTTTGAAGAGTTCAAGTTTTGGCACCCCATAAAAACAAAAAAGTGAAAAAAGAAGTCATAAAAGTGAGAAAACAAATGTTATATCCCCAAGGACAATGTAGAAGTAAAAACTCACAAACAAGAAGAGGTATGTAAAAAAGTAGAGCGTGAGAGACTCATCTGAAAATGGCTTTTTTAAAAGAAAGGTATCTGAGTATATGGTAAGTACAAAAAAGATAAGTATCAAAAAGGAGTTTATAAAGTCTATCTCTATAAAGCTCACTGTACCTAAAAGAAAGTTGTAGACGTAAAAAAAGATATAGACTAAAGAAAAAAGGATAGTATTTACTTTGATAAAATCTCTAAACAGGTGGAACTTGTTTGCCAGAAAAAAGAGACAAAAAATGAAAAAACTCACAATAAAAACAAAGTATGAGAAGTTTACTCATAGTTCACTGAGTATGAGGTAGATGGAAAAGTAAAACAGAAAAAAACCAATATAGTACAAATACTTTTTAAAGAAATTTACTACAAATCAAGTCATGTCTTTGAACTCGAGTTTTTTTGCTCCTTCTACATCTTTGATGCTATCAAGACTGGAAAATGAAAGATAGAGAACTACTCAAATAACTAAAAAAAGGAAAGATTCTATAAAAAGATTTCCTGTTAGGGAGTTGATATTTGATTGTACAAAAGTGTCATTTAGAAAGACATCTTTTCAAAGTGATCTCGTATAAAAGAAGTAGAAAATGAAAGAAAATATACTACTTACAAAAAACAAAAGAAGGTTCACTTTTGGTAGTTTAGAAGTTAACTACTCAAAATATAAACAGAAGCACTAAAATTACAACATTTAAAATAAATGTTAGAAGTCCTATAGAAAGGTTTATGCCGCAAAGAAACAAAAGCACTATGATAAAATAAAAAATACCGTTAAAGTTTACCTCTGTTTGTATGAAAGAATAGTGGTGAAAGTTTACATAGAGAAGAAATGTAAGAGCATATGCCTGTGCAGTAAAAAATATGTAGTTTCTCGCTTTGTAGAGAAATCAAATGAAGTATTCAACCAGTCTTGAATATCCTTTTTTTATCGCAGTATACGAATAGACTTTTCCTGATTTTTTTGCTTTTAGAAGGGAGATATTTTGCTTTATAACTTTTTGTTTGAGAATAATACCATCGAGTTTTTCTCTACTTTCTTTAAATGGTGAAAGGTAGAGGTGGAGATTTCTCATCATCTCTTTTGTATTTTCTTTGAGCTTTGCGTTGTATTTGTTAAGTAAAAGTACTGATTTTAGGTATGAATATGAACCTTTATCTATTTCTTGGGATTTTCTAATAACGTATCCTTGTGGTTTTTTTGATGCAAATGCAGAATTGAGATTTTCCAAAAATCCCGAAAACATAGACCCATAATCTCTTCCTTTTTCTGAGAATTGTCTAGCTGATCCTGTTTGTTTGAGAAGTTTATTTGTATCTCTGAGTAGGTCTTTTGCTTCTTTTGTTTTATTTTTTTCTAAGTGTCTGAGTTCTATAACTCCTATTTTTAAAAGAGCGGTTTCTCAAACCTGTTTGAGCTTACTAACGTTTGTTGATTTTTTTATTTTTATGATTCCATTGTAGATTTCCTGGAGTTTGTACTTTTGATCGTCTTCTACTTCATACAGTGCTGCATTTTCCAGTACATGCTCAAGTTTTTTAAGTACAAAATCAATAAGTTTATATGTCTCATCAAGCTCTTTTTTCACGTAAAAGTCAGCGAGTCCTTGGCTGTTTTGAGCTATAGTTGCTTGCTGTTTTTCATATGCTGTTTTTGGTTCTTGATTTACAGGGGCTGTAAGAGAAAATATGTTGAATTGTTCTTTAAGTGAAGCGATTATTTTGAGTTTTTCGCTTTCATCAATATTTCATTCGGCTTCATCGTGTAATGTTACAACATCATATCCAAGTTCTTTTCTGAGCTTTAGGTAAACTTTAAATATATCATCACCAATAACTACTCACTGTTTTAGCTCTTTTGTAGCTGGTTCTCGTATAGTAAAGAGGAATCTTTTTCCTTTAAATATAGTTTCTTCAGTTGTTATCTCAAGCGACAAAATACTATACCCATCTTTATGAATTTTCTCTCTCGCTTCTTCTTCTGAAGTCGCAGAAATAATAATGGTATGTTTTGTTTGTCACTTCGAGACTGCAACTTTATACTTACTCATATTCACTTAAAAAATTATGCTTGTTGCGTATTTTTTTGTTCTTGAGATTTTGCCAACTTTACGGCTTTTAAATCTTCAAAGAAAGCAAGGAATTCTCATAGTTGTTGTTCTGGAAGACTTTTAAAAAAGGCTACAAATTCTGGATATTTTTCTTGAGACTTTTCTAAAAATGCTTTTAATTCAGCTACTTCTCATAACACCCTTTCATCCATTGTTTTCAAGGCTTCTTCAGGAGAAGTTCCTTTTTTTATTTTTTCTTGGAATAATTGAGCCTGTTGATCTAATTCTTCGTGTGTCATATTTAGATATTATGGATTAAAAACGAAAAAGCGTTTATATCTTTTTTCTTTTCCTCTGCTTCCTTTTGGGTCATTCATGCTACTTGAGCAAAAGAGTTAGACTTAATATCAGAGATATCTTTTATCTCTATTTTTTCTACAAATCTTGTAACTTTCACATATAATTCATCGAGTTCATTTTCCTCTACGATATCAAGAGACTCAACATATAAAGTTTTTTGCTCTTCTCCAATATCAAGAGCAATAATCATCGTCTTTAAAAGATCTATTTTTTTTCTTTTTTCTTTCTGTTTTTTGAGAAATGTAAAAAGCATACCCTTTTTATTAAATTTTATACTTCTCTATAATATCATATATATTTTTATATTACAAATATAGTAGTAGTTATAATCGAAAATGTTAAAAAATAGAGTGTCTTATATAAGCCAACTTAAAGATTTGAATATATTTTTAGTGTTAAAATAATGAATATTTTCTCTTTTGTATGCTAAAGTTAATTTTGCACATTCTTTTTAACAAGTGTTTTTACTCTTTTAAATTTGAGTTTTGGGTCTGAAATATTATAGTAAAACTTGCTAAAAAAATTTACTGACTTTAAAAAAATACATGAGAGAAGTACATAAAAAAGGAAGATTTTGGAAGTTTTTCACATTCTTTTTAACAAGTTTTGCAGTAGGTTTCTTTATGGCTATTTTCCTCATTAATACGGGAAAAATCGTTATATTTCCAGAAAAAGATGTACAAGAAATTCACAATGATGAAAACGCTGAAATAAGTCTCAGTAATTTTTGGCAAGCATATAATCTCATCAAACAAAATTATTATGCATATCCTCAACTCAAAAAAGAAGAGTTAGAAAATGGAATGATTAGAGGGATAGTAGAGTCACTCGATGACAAGCATTCAGAGTTTATGGACTCTACTGAGAAAAAGCAATTTGAAGACATGCTTACAGGAGATTTTGAGGGAATTGGGGCTAATGTCGAAAAGCATCCTCTCGGAGTGCTTGTAGAAAATGTGATTTCAGGTTCTCCAGCAAAAAAGTACTGAGTGAAAGCCAAAGATATTATCATAAAGGCAAACGGAGAGGAACTAAAAGACAAAAACCTCTATGACGCTGTTGATAAAATCAAATGACCTGCAGGATCAAAAGTTATACTCACGATTTTACGCGAAGGAGAGAAAGACTTACTTGATATAGAAGTTATACGAGAAAAAATAACTATCCCTTCAGTTGAGTCAAAAGTACTTGATGATACTCTTGGGTATATCGTTATCAACCTCTTTTGAGACAACACTTCAGCAGAGTTTAAAAAATCGCTCAAAGAACTCCAATCAAAAAATATAACAGGGCTTATCATCGACCTCAGAGACAATGGTGGTGGGTATCTACAGAGTGCTGTAGAGATACTTTCAGAGTTTACCAAAGAAGGAGATCTTCTTGTTGAAACCAGATACAGAGAAGTGGGGGAAAATACATCATACTATAGCCAAAACGAAGGAGTGATTTTTGATAAAAAAATCGTCGTACTAGTAAATGAAAACTCAGCTTCCGCTTCTGAAATTACTGCATGAGCCCTTAGAGACTATGGAATAGCAATAGTCGTAGGTGAAAAAACCTATGGAAAATGAAGTGTTCAAGAGCCATTTGACCTCCCAAATGGAGGGTTGATGAAACTCACTATCGCTCACTGGTTTACGCCAAAGTGAAAGACTATTGAAAAAGAGGGAATAACTCCAGATGTAGAAGTGAAATACGAAAAAGAAGACTATGAAAAAAAGTATGATAGACAGCTTGAGGAAGCAAAAAAAGTACTCAAAGAGTTTATAAAAACAGATGTACTTCAACTGAGCATTGACACCTATAAAAAAACAGTAACTCCGCCAGCAAAGAAGTAAGTCCATAGATTTTCTAAATATTTCCGATGATATTTCTCTTTGCATTTTTTTCTCTCACACTGTGATGCGCAGTACGTGACCTTGCAACCAAAAATGCACTCAAGGGGGTAGACGCTGATGTGCTTGCATGATTTGTAGGACTTGGAATATCGCTTCTTCTCCTCCCGTATGTTATCTATACAGGTATACCTTCTCTCGCACCTATAACGTTTTGAGCGATTGCTCTGAACTCAGTTTTGTATTTTTCAGGAAAGTACTTCAACTTTGTTGCACTCAAAATGGGAGATCTCTCCTACATAGCACCACTCAAGGGAATCGTGACTATCAGCATCATACTTACAGAACTCATAGTATTTCAGGTTCTCCCAACGGTTTATGGAATCCTCTGAGTTTTCCTCATATTTGCAGGAGTATATATACTCAATATCAAAGAAAAAAAGTCTGGAATATTTTGACCTGTAAAACACCTTTTCACCGATAAAGCAAGCCAACTCTATCTTATAACCGTACTCTGTTACTCTTTTACTTCAGTACTAGATAAAGTCATCGTTTTAGATAGTTATCCTGTGTTTTGGATATGTCTTTCCAATTTTCTTTTGTTTTCCTTGAGTTTAAGAAAAATACTTTCCGTGAAACACCAAGCGCTGGCTCAAATATACGAAAAAAGAAAACCGTTTGCTATGAGTATGGTGCTCAATGGGTTTACCCAAGTATCTCAGATGTATGTAGTGAGTCAAATACTTGTTTCCTATACCAGTGCTTTTAAAGCTTCTTCAAGTCTTTTGGCAGTGCTTCTGTGAGGGTATTTTCTCCAAGAAAAAAACATAGCAGCAAAGTTACTATGAGCTTTGGTTATATTTACCTGAATCGTGTTGATAAGCTTTCTCAGTTAAAAAAGTTTCTTCAGATAGGGAATCTTTACACATCATCGTACGCATATATATGAGACGAAAAATATGGTAATTGCTTTAAGAATAAGTATATAGAAAGCTCAACTCAATGCTCAAAAACCTATACTAGACAAGGCAGTGTCGAAAATGTCTAAAAAGAGGATATGTATGAGATATATCCCAAGGACATAGGGAGAGAGTCTTGAAAAAAAGTTTTGTTGTAAGCTTTTGTTTGAAAAGTACTGATAGAAGGCCAAAGAGCCTATAACTACAAATGGCGTGAGATATGAGTACAGTAAAAATCCTCCAGAGTGACGGATAGTATAGTAGGTCCCAAAAAGAATAGACAAAGAGGTCAATATGTAGGTTCAAAGCAGTGCAAAACGAGGAACTTTTAACTGGCTCTGTCATATACTATAGCCAAAAACAAAGTATCAAACATACTTGAGTCCCCAAAAGAGAAATGGCATTTGTCAGTCACTCATCGCGTCATAAGCGCTGAGTCACATACCTCAAAGGAGTGAAAGTACTCCAAAGATAAAAAACTCTTTTTTTGAAACAAGAGACCTAAGTTTTTGTATAAAAGGAGTGAGCATATACAGCCCAATGAGCATATATAGATACCACAAGTGATGCTCTGTATTTCCAGTTAGGATGTTTTGAAGTGATACTCATAGAGAAAAAGTACCTCAAAAAATACTTGTAGAAATCTCATAGAAAGCCGCCCAAAAAAGAGCTACGATAACTATACGAGAGACTCTTTTTTTGTAGAACTCTTTGAGTGGCTCATGCTTCCCAACAAGAAAACGACCACTTATGAGCACAAATAGCGGAACACTTACCCTTGAAAAAGAGTTAAGAAAATGGGCAAACCAAAAGTCGAATCCGTAGTTTCCTCCTGAGGCAAAAACTGTGAGAGGATGCGCACTTATATGAATGCATATGACCATACACAATGCAAGTCCACGAAGCGTATCTATAGAAGTTTCTCTATCTCAAGCCATAGTATAAAAATATGTTTCTAGTATATATCTTTTATAAAAAAAGCTACTATTTGAGTGCTATAGAAACAGCGAGTACAATAAGTGATCCTCACAGAAGCCAGTTGATATACTTTTGGAAGCTTGCATAGGTACTCAGCACCTTTTTTTGTGTAAATATATAGCTATAGAGAGTTGCCATACATAGTGAATTGAGAGGCATAAGTATAAGGAGAGCTACAAGTACCCACTTTGGAGGATGTGCCGTCATAATGGTTGCAAATATACTCATGAAAAACAGAGAGGCTTTTGGACTGAGTATGTTGGTCAAAAATCCTATTTTTATTGCTTGTAGAGGAGTCAAATCTTGAGCATTTTTTGTATCTGTTACTCCAGGAGTTTTTGTAGACGTTTTTGCAGTAAGGGTTTTTACTCAAAGGTACAGAAGATAGACAATTCCAAGATACTTGATACTGTTAAATGCGAGAGTACTACTAGAGATGATAAGAGCGAGTCAGGTGATAGAATATGTGATATGAGTGATATTTCCTAGAGCAATCCCTACTGCTGTCCGGATACCTGTTGTACGAGAGTATAGCAAGGAGTTGCGCACTATAAGGACAAATATGGGACCTGGAGTGAGCCAAGCAAAGATATGCACTGACAGAGCGGTGAGTATAAGAAACAAGTTTTGCATTTGTTATGTAAAAAAGTAGCACATACCTTACTTATTTTTAAAAAAGACAGAAATAGTCTTGAGATTGATAACTTGACAAATATAAAATTTATATATTATGTATACCACTAATACCTTAAAAAAGACTCTTTATGGCACGAAATCATATGTGAAAAATCGGTTCTCTCACTCTGCTAATGTCAGTACTTTGAAACTCTCCAGCAGCTTCTCAAGGCTCAGTTGCTTGTGAAGAAGAAGGAATCACTTTGAGAATAAAAACGGAAGTTATAACTATTCTCAACTCTTTGAGAAAAGTGTGTCAAACTCCTGATGGACCACAACTTATGGACAACAACAATACCGTAGTAGTAAAAGGGATCTGAGGATACACCTACCAACTTTGTGTTAAGTCTTGAGTTCTAGATATCATAGCCGTATGAAAAGCTAATCCTTCTCTCCCACTTGATGCTTTAAAACAAGAACTTAATGATAGATACAGGATTATCACAGATGCTTGTGTCGCTCAATCAAACGACGCAGGGCTCAATATAGACCTCCCAAAGGGAGTAAAGTATCTTCCTTTTCCTGCTGGAGTAGGAAGAAACGGAGTGATAGTGATTCACCCAGCTACTGTTTGAAACCAAAAGCTCTATGTCGAAGGATGAAACTTTATCCTCTGACCTGATGGAACATACTACTTACAAAACCCTCTCACTGGAGAAAGACTTTTGAGTGGAAAAGAACGACTTGAAAACTTTATTATCGCCCTTCAAGGAAGAATACAATCTTGAAAGCTTGATCTTTTAGATATTCGTCAGATTATCGTAGATACTGCCAAAGAAGTACAGTAGTGCATTTTTATACTTTTTCCTTTAGAACCCTTTAGAAAATATCTAAGGGGTTTTGCTTTTCTCTCTAAGACACGTACAATCCCTACATATTTTTAACTTTTTTGTATGTTAACGAAAGCAACTACTGGATTTTTGAAGCAACTTGAGGAAAATAATAATCGTGAACGGTTTGAGAGACACAGAAAAGAAGGTGTTGCCGCTCAAAGAGAGTTTGAAACGTTTGTCACTGCACTCATAGAAAACATCGGTCGTTTTGACAAGCCAATCGCAAACCTTGCAGCTAAGAGCAGCATCTTTCGTATATACCGTGATACGCGTTTTGCAAAAAGTAAACTCCCATATAAAACTAACTTTGGAGCACATCTCAATGGTCTCACAAAACATACGGAGATACACGAAGCAGCTGGGTACTATGTCCATATAGAACTCAGAGGAAGGTCGTTTTTGTGAGGAGGAGCGTATATGCCAAGTCCTGAGTGGCTTGCGAAGATACGTGCTCGTATCGCAGGAAATCCACAGATGTTTTTAGACATTGTCGAGAATCCAAGTTTTACCAAATACTTTACTTTTGAGGGAGAGAGACTTAAAAGAGCTCCTCATGGGTATGATGAAGAGCATCCTGCTATACATCTTTTGAAATACAAGAGTTTTCTTGCTATGCACCCACTCACTGACTCAGAGATACTCAGTAAAGACTTTTTAGAGCACGCAACAGAAGTTTTTAAGGCGCTGAAACCTTTTGATGACTATCTTAACGGAAAGTAGACTTTTACGCAAACTGGATGATTTCGGAGCGTACGTTGAGTATTCAAAGTACCTCACTGTTTTTACACACAGTGAGTTTTTCTTTTTCCCATTGTATCATATTTCCTTCAGCTATCTTTTTTGCAAAGGTTGAGTCAAAACAAGTATCTGAAAATATAACCTTTGTGTAGTGTAGTTCATCATCTTGAACTGTTCCACTAAGTGCAATAAATCTATAGGTATCTATGACTAGGAACGTATTTTTTAGATAGGAAGTTAAATGCTGTGTATACTCTATAAACTCTCTTGAGAGTATTTCTGTGAGAGCACTTGTATACTGTAAAGAGGCTTTGCAATCAAAAGAGCAAGGAATATATGGTAAAATATATGTCCCATGTTGAGAGTAGTTTTTCTCTGAAAGTTCTGTGAGTAAATAGAGATTTTCCGCTTGGACTCTCGTGTCAAAGTTGAACAAATAGTTTAGCTTGTAGTCAAAAGCTTTGGAGTTTTGTTTTGTCAAAAACGCCATAGTGTCACGGTGTTTTTTGTTTTTTTCCCAAAATTTTATACAGCAAGAAGGGTATCATAAGTAAGCCCCAAGTGTTGTTTGGTCTCAAGAGATATCAGCTCGAGAAGCTTTTTTTATAGTTGAGATATCTTTTCCTATCATACAAACGGGTTTTCCTATATCTTGGTAGGTATAAGTCACTATCTCCAAGCCGAGAAGAGGAAGCACTTTTTTGAGGAGGTCATGAGTTGTATCATCCACACTATACCTCATACTTGGTCTCAAGCCATAGAGAACCGAAAGAGTATCTTGTATCCAGATACCGTGTTTATGAAGAAGTAAGATGAGGGCTTTTTGCTTTGTATCCATCAAATCGTCAAATTAGTACTTTTTTCCTCCAAAGTTTTTATGTGATCCATCACAGTTTGGCATCTTTTTTGAGTGTCCACAGACACAGTCATTCATTCATTTTCCACACATAATCCTTTTCGTGAATTCTTGTATCCTTGAAGAGCGAGTCTCTGACTGCTTTGCTGAAGAGAAGTACATAATATACGCTCTTTGTCTTCCTGAAGTGAGGGCATTAAATGCTGTTTTGAGAGCAACGTCTGCATCAAATGCTTCCTGGAGCTCTGCAGGAATAGGTTTTTCTTCTTTTACTAGTTCTACTTTAGCTCCTGATTTTTCAAGCTCAATCGCCTCCATGATATATGCCTTGAGCGTTGATTGCATATCGATGATTTCTTGATACGAGACAAACTTTATCCGACGTCAGCTTTGGGTATTTTCTCCCGGTTTTTTGAGTATCTGTTTTGGGTCACTGAGGAGTACTCCTTTAAAAAAGTTGAGAGTACAAGACCCTTTGAGTTCGGCAATCAATACAACAATAGCATCCTCATACGTGTAACATGGTTTGTTCCACTTGAGTTTTTCTTCGAGTCCACAACTCAGTACGATGTTTCTGAGTTTTTCCATTTCTCTTTGCCATCTTTTAGAGTTGTCGAGGTATGCGTCTACTAGGGGGTTGGTTTTTGACATAATATATATTGTTTTAGATTTTCGCGCTATACTCTATTTCCCACTCTATACCATACTTGTCTCTAAACATAGCAAAGCATGTGTCTGAGTTTTCTTCTATTGGCATTTCTACTTGTCCACCAGCTGAGAGACCTGTGAAGAGTTTGTTTGCTTCCTCGTGACTCTCTGCGATGATATAGATCTTGCTTCTATTTCCCATAAGCAGCGTTGCCCCGATAGGAAGAGCTATAGACATAAGCTTTTCCCCATCTTCTGAGGGTACAGGGAACTCTTCACTAGCTATGTCTTTGAAGTGTATCACTTTTGTGAACTCTCCTCCAAATACTGAGCGGTAAAAATCAAATGCTTCTTGTGCGTTTCCGTTAAAGTTGATGTGTGGGTTAATTGATGCCATAGATCGTAATTATAAAAAATAAAGATATAGAAGGAGTATAATGAGATATGATTTTTTTGGTACCTTTTCTTCGGGGAATTAATGTTTATGTTTGAACTCTACGAGGTCTTTTCCTGAATCTCTCATA
>CAYTMN010000014.1:18728-21685 GCA_964438925.1 uncultured Candidatus Peribacteria bacterium | reverse complement strand
ATTTGCATCATAGGTATACGCAAAACCATTTCCACGAGGATAGAGCTCTTGTACAAGTTTTCCATTGGTGTTATATGTATAGTTTGTGACAATATCACCAGCAGTACTTTTGAGTGTCTTTTTTGTGGTATTTCCCATACTGTCATACTCGTACTCTGTGACTCTTCCCATTCTGTCAGTTACGGTATTTTTTGTCACTTGGTCACTTCCATTAACTACATAGCTATATGAAAGTGTTCCTGTACCATACTTCTGTGTTGCCACTCTATCACTGGTGTAGGTATTTTCTACATACGTCTGACCTTTGGTATCTATAAGCTTTGTCAGGTTATGTGCAGTAACAAAGTCAGTTCCGACAGTGTATTCAAACACGATTTCTTTATTGTATCATCCGTTATTGAGGGCGATCTTTTGGAGGTCAAACTCATTTCATAGACTTGAACCCACTCCAAAATACGTAAACACTACTTTATATCCTGCAAAGTCGGTGATATCTTTTATGCGACTATTTGCATAATATGTGAGAGTATAGTTTCTTCAAAGTGAGTCAGTAATAGTCGTGAGTTTATCATCACTATCATACACGAGTGTCGTAGTATTTCCGTTTGTATCTTTTTCTGAAGTGAGTTTTTTTGTAAAACTAAATGCCAGTATTTCTCCACTATCATAGGTGATAGTATAAGTTCCGTTAGTATTTTTTACAGCTGTTGCACGTATGGTAGTGTTTTTATCATAGGTTCCTCCAGCATTTTTCATAAACCAAAATGCTCCTAGATTTCCATCATGCATTACAAGGTTTCCACTTGTATCTTCTCTGAGATATTTATTGAAGTTAAAGTCCCAGTTATTTCCTATAGGTCAAACATAGTATGCTTTGTTTTTATAGTTCACAGTAAACTCAAATTTTCCTCACTTTGTTGGATATGAGATAACAGGATTTGAGTAAGTAAACTCTCCAGAAAACAAGTCTATAGGGTCTCCTTTTGACTCTGTTGGAGTAACGGTATTTTCTGCTGTTGTTTCTGCATTTTCAGTATTTTCACGAGCACTAGAATTTTGTCACACACTTGAAGTTCCGTTTGAGTTTCCTTGTGGTGTAACGTTGTTACATGCTTGAGGATTTCCATAGTTTATAGTAAGTATTGGTCCTCCGTTCCATACACATCCATTCACATTGATACATTTTTGCGAAGTAGAAGCTGAGTATGTTCCTCCATTTACTCATTTAACTGACCAGTATTTATTCGCTTGTGTGAGAAGAGCAACAGGGAGTTGATACTGTGTATTTCCATTTACAGTGACATCAGTGTTTCCAGTGATAGACACCACATAGTTTGAGTACCCAACAATTGGTGACCATTGTATGTATGTATTTGCAAGTACTGAACCGTTGTTTTCTAGGTGTCAGTCTTTTATAAATACTCATTGAGCAAGAGCTTTTATAGTCCCCTTATTTTGAACATTTCAAGTTACAGAAAGTTTATAACCATTTTCTCAAGCTACTGTTGATCATATAGTTCATTCATTCACAAGTTTTCATGACAAAACCATATTTTTATATACTACAGGAGTTCCTGGTGGAGCATAAGATTTTGTGATTCATTTTAGAGTGATACTTGATACGTTTATGGTTCCGTAAATTATTCAATCATTTTCAACCGTAACCTTTCTTGCTACAAGTCCTGCATCTCCATAAATATTATTTTTTACTGTTACATTTTCTTGTTTTATCTCAATAGAAGGAAAAGGTACAGAGTTTGTTGCTGTGTCAATGGTCCCTATTTTTATAGTTTCACCATCTCAAGTTCCAGTTCCATTACTTGAGTATATTTTTCCATTTCCAAAAACTTTTCCAATATCGATATTTTTTGTTCCATCAACATAGAGTTTGTATCAACTGAGATATATTGGATATGCATTTACATAGTCCCCCAGTATTTTTATATCTCTTTGAAGAAAAATACTATTTTTGAGTCCTGTTCACGAAACAATATTTCTTTCAAATCTCGTTCAACTAAGATATATCATAGTTGTCCAGAGAGTATTTGTAGAACCATTAGTGATATCTCATCCTATAGATATCCAACTTTGGTTTTTTACAGTTCCATTATTTGTTACGTTTCCACTTACGGTGATACTTCAGTGTGTCTCTCAACTCACTGAACTTCATAAAGTACCGTCATTTATAAGGTCTCATAAAATAGTAAGTTGTTTACTAGTTATAGACTTAGTGTATCAAGTTGTTTTCAGATTTGTAGCTGTAAGATACCCGTAGACCAAAGAACCACTCTGTGTAGTTACCTTTCGCGCGATAACTCAGTTGGAACTATAGAGTACTCCTGTATCAGCGATAAGTTGTGTTTTTACCGTAAGATTTTCAAGTTTAACCTCGAGATTTGCATTGGTTCAAGAGTTTCACGTTACATCTATGACTCCTATTTTCATCGATTCTCCATTTCCATTTGTTGCATTACTTGAGTATATCTTTCCCACTCCTGTGACTTTCGCTACATCTATATTTTTTGTTCCATCAACATAGAGGTTATATGCGTTGAGATTTACAGCATTTGGAAAAACAAAGTCTCAAATAAGTGTGATGTTTCTTTGAAGAGTAAGTGATGATTTAAAAGCAGAGTTTACTGTTATAGTTCTGTTTTGTACACTTCCGTTAAGGTTTATATATAGTGAGTCCCATATAGTACTTCCTGTACTGGTGATATTTGCTTGAGCATAGATAGTTCATTGCACCTTTCTCATCGTTGCATTGTTGGTGATGTTTCACACAACTGTTAAACTGTTGAGGTTTTCAGATGCAATACTTGAACCAATAAGACCATCGTTGTAGAGGTATCATCATACAGTAAAGTTGAAAGCTCACTTCAAACTTCCAGTAGTGTTTACTGTAAGGTTTCAAACAACCGTAGTTGCTGTAGTTAAAACTACTGGTCCGTTGAGTG
>CAYTMN010000014.1:0-18718 GCA_964438925.1 uncultured Candidatus Peribacteria bacterium | reverse complement strand
AGGTACTTCACCATACTCCACCAGTAGTCGTTGACTGTATGTTTGCTGCTAAGGCAACATATGGAAAGAAAAAAAGCGAGAAAAAAAGAACGCCTAAACCTTTTAAAAGATACTTCATACCACAAGTGTTATAGGGTAAACTCTCCACTTATATTCTTTTTTGAGAACTTGTCCAGAGGGAGCGAAAAAATGGCTTTTAGAAATTAATAGAAAATTAATATTGTGGTGAAATTTTAGCAATTTTAAGCCACTAAAAAATCCCCCTTTTCAGGGAGATTTTTTATTTTTGTGTATTAGAACTCAGCTCCTTCTTGTGGGAGATCGTCTATTACTTCCATATGAAACTCTATATTTTCAGGAACATCTTCTTTTACATCAAAGTATTCATCTTCTTGAGAGTATCCGTCTATACCGTAGATTTTCTTGTACTGTTTACCAGCTGGGATAAGTCTACCGATGATAACGTTTTCTTTCAACTCTTTGAGTTTGTCTATCTTTCCTGAAACAGAAGCTTCAGTCAGTACTCTTACTGTTTCTTGGAACGATGCAGCAGAGAGCCAACTTTCTGTATAGAGAGATATCTTGGTAATACCGAGTAATAGTCTCTCAGCGATACCAGTTCTCTTTCCGTCAGAGAGAAGTGCTTCGTTTTCTTTTTTAAACTTGATAACATCAACTATGTCTCCAGGGAAGAAGTCTGTATCACCCTTATCAAGCACTCTTGCACGTGAGAACATTTGTCTTACTACGAGTTCGATATGTTTTGAGTTTACTGTTTGCCCTTGAGAAGAGTAAATAGCCTTGATCTCTCATACGATATAGTTTTGTGCAGCAAGTGTTCCACCTACATTCATGATTCTTGCAATGTTGATAGGACCTTCATTGAGCTTTTGTCATTTTTTGATTTCGTCTCCTGTTTCCACGAGAAGGTTTCTTCCAAGTTCAAAGTTATACTCATAACTTCTTGGTTTCACATCTTTTACGATGATCACTCCTTGAGAAATCTTTCTTACTACTCATGGGAATAGAGCAAGTACTCTTTGTCTGTCTTTTTTACTTCTTGCGATCATTTGTTTTTCTTTCACACTATCACCTTCTTTTACTACAACTTCAAAGTCATCACCATAGTAGTACTCTTCTTCTACGAGTTTCTCAGCAGTAACTCTTACTACAGTTCCAGCATCTTCTTGTTCTACTTCTACGATACCGTCAATATCTGATATTTCAGCAGAGTATTTTGGGTTTCTCGCTTCAAATAGTTCTTCAACACGAGAGAGACCTTGAGTCATATCTCATCCTTCTTTTGCAACTCATCCAGAGTGGAATGTACGCATCGTCAACTGTGTACCAGGTTCCCCGATAGACTGAGCAGCAATGATACCAACTGGAGTACCAAGGTCAACTGGTTGGTTGAGACCAAGGTCAAGTCCATAACACTTTTGACATACTCCTCCTTCAGACTCACAAGTGAGAACTGAGCGGATTTTTACAGAGTTTATCTTGTGTTCTTCGATGATTCTCAGTACCTTTGTATCGATGATAGAACCAGCTTCGATGATCACTTTTCCGTTTTTATCTTTTACATCAGACGCTAAACAGTGTGAGTAAATCTTGTCTTCAAATGAGTCAGAAAAGTTTCCTTTTTTGTCCTCTCTTTCGATAAGTTTAAAGTTGGTTGTTTTACAGTCATTTTCTTTTACGAGAATATTTTGTGACGCATCAACGAGTCTACGAGTAAGGTATCCAGATTGAGCTGTTTTAAGAGCCGTATCTGACTTACCTTTACGTCAACCGTGCGTTGCGATAAAGTACTCAAGTGTAGAAAATCATTCTTTCAAAGTAGACTTGATAGGAAGCTCAATCGTTTTACCAGTTGTAGAAGAAACAAGTCCCTTCATACCACATAGCTGAGTGAGGTTTCACCAGTTACCTCTCGCTCCAGAAGCAATAAAGTTAAATACATGATTTTTGTAGCTAAAGAGTGCCTTCATCTCACCTTCGATAACTTTTTTAACTTCCGCCCAAACAGTGATTGATTGGTAGTATTTTTCTTCATCAGTCAAGAACCCTGACCAATGTTTCTTTTGGATATATTTTACTTTTTCATTTGCAGCATCAAGTAACACTTTTTTATTTGCAGGTACGATCATATCTTCTTTTGAGATAGAGATACCTGAAAGAGTTGCGTACTTGTACCCAAAGTTTTTGATAGCATCTACAAGGTATGCAGTTGTTTGAGGTCCTAGTTCTTCAAAACTACGAGAGAGAAGTCTCTTGAGAGTTCCCTTTTTCAGAGTTTCATTTACAAACCCAAGTTCTTTTGGAACTATTTGGTTGAAAAGAAGTCTTCCGTATGTAGTTTCCATTATTTCTCCTTGTATTCTTACCTTGATAGGTGCTCTCATACCGAGTTTTCCAGCGTCGATAGCATAGCTCACATCGATAATATCTTTGAAAAGACATCCAGCACCTGCCTCAGTTGGGTCCATAGTCGTGATATAGTAACATCCAAGAATCATATCTTGAGAAGGACTTACGATAGGTTCCCCTGAAGCTGGAGAGAGAAGGTTCTTTGAAGTTACCATCAACTCTGCTGCTTCTTTTTGAGCTTTATCTGTGATAGGAAGATGTACAGCCATTTGGTCTCCGTCGAAGTCGGCGTTGAACGCAGTACACGTAAGTGGGTGGAGACGAATCGCCTTACCATCTATAAGTACTGGTCTAAATGCTTGGATAGAAAGTCTATGGAGTGTTGGCGCACGATTGAGAAGTACGTATTTTCCAGAGATAACTTCGTCAAGTGCATCCCACACTTCTTTTCCTCCTTTTTCTATAAATTTCTCAGCATGTTTTACGTTGTATACTACTCCATCCTCGATAAGTTTTCCTATGATAAATGGCTTGAAAAGAACAAGTGCCATAACTTTTGGAAGACCACATTCGTCGATCTTGAGTTCAGGTCAAACAACGATAACAGAACGAGCTGAATAATCAACTCTCTTTCCAAGAAGGTTTTGTCTGAAACGTCCTTGTTTCCCCTTGAGTATCTCTGTAAGTGACTTGAGTTTTTTCTTGTTTGCTGTTACAAATCATGATCTGTTGCTTCTTGTTTCACCAGTAACCAACATATCTACTGCTTCTTGAAGCATTCTCTTTTCGTTTTTGAGGATAACGTCTGGTGCTCAAAGCTCCATAAGTTTCTTTAAACGATTGTTTCTGTTGATAACTCTTCTGTATAGGTCGTTGAGATCAGCTGACGCAAATCTTCAACCATCAAGTTGAATCATCGGTCTGAGATCTGGTGGGATAATAGGAAGAGCCTCAAGGATAAACCAGTCTGGACGTTGTCCTGACTTGAGAAGGTTTGAAGCAAGTTTTACTTTTTGTAATAGTTTCTTTTGTTTTGCTTGAGTTGAAGTCTTGAGCTCTTTTTGAGAGTCTTCGATAAACTTCATAAGGTCAATACGAGAAAGAAGGATCTTGAGATACTCAGCACCGGTTCCTCACTTGAAAACATGTGGGAACTTGTCTGAAAGTACTCTATAATCGAGCTCTCCTACTACCTCTCCAACCTTGAGCATCTTGAGTTTTGTCTTGAGAGAATCAAACTCTGTCGTTAGGTTCTCGAGACGGTTCATAAGATATGCTTCCATTTGGTTGTACTCTTTTTGTGTTATCTCTTTTGCTTCTTTTTTGAGTTTTATATCGTTAAGTTCTTTTTGAACTTCTTTTTGCATCTCTACTTTCGACACTTTAAACTTGTCTTCTATATCACGGAGAGTGTCTTTGAGTTTGTCCTCAAAAACGTCAGTGATAACGTATGATGCGAAGTATACTACTTGTTCAAGTTTCTTTACAGGAAGGTCAAGTAAAAGACCAATACGAGAAGGAACTGACTTCATATACCAGATGTGTGCTACTGGAGCGTAGAGGTCAATATGCCCCATACGTTCTCTTCTTACAGAAGATTTTGTGATTTCAACACCACATCTTTCACACACTACACCTTTGTATCTGATTCTTTTATATTTTCCACAAGCACACTCGTAGTTTTTTCTAGGTCAGAATATCTGTTCACAGAAAAGTCATCCTCTTTCTGGTCTTTGAGTTCTATAGTTGATAGTTTCACTTATAAGAACTTTTCCATGAGAGAGTGCACGAATTTTTTCAGGAGAAGTTACTCCGATAGATATACCTGCGAGGTTATCGAGAGTCTTTCCTTTTGTTATATCTTTCCTTCCGATATTTTTACCGATCTCTGAGAAATCTGTAATCTTATCGTTAAGAAAGTTATCAAGATTTTTATCAAACATATTTGAAAAGTATTAAAAAATTAAGGTTTTTTTAAAGCTCATGGAAGTCCATATTACTCATCTGACTCTTCTTCTTCTACATCGTTATCGTTGTCTTCTCTTCCTCCTGATTCTTCTTCATCTTCATCGTCATCGCCAGCATTGATGGTAATCTTACTTTCAATATCAATAATATTTTGATATCTTGATGCAACTTCTTCTTCTCTTGCTTCTACCTCTGCTCCATCTAAAAGACCGATATCAAGACCAATCGCCTGAAGTTCTTTGATAAGAACGTTAAACGATTCTGGTATGTTTGGTTTTTTGATAGATGCATTTTTTACTATTGCTTCATATGCTTGAGTACGTCCTGCAACGTCATCTGACTTGATAGTAATCATTTCTTGGAGAATGTTTGAAGCTGCGTACGCTTCAAGTGCCCACACCTCCATTTCTCAAAATCTCTGTCCTCAGTTTTGTGCCTTTCCTCAGAGTGGTTGTTGTGTAACCATAGAGTAAGGTCAAACGCTACGAGCATGGATTTTGTCTTCTACTAAGTGGTGAAGTTTGAGCATATATTTTACTCAGACCATCGTCTTTTCTTTAAATGCTTCCCCTGTTTCACCGTCAAATAGTTGTACTTTTCCATCTGCAGGAAGACCTGCTTTTTCCATAAGTTCTGAAACTTGTTCGAGTGAAAGTCCGTTAAGTACTGGGGTTGCTACCTTGATACCAAGTTTTTGTGCAGCAGCTCCAAGGTGTGTTTCAAGTATTTGCCCTATGTTCATACGAGATACAACTCATAGTGGATTGAGGATAATATCTACTGGTGTTCCATCATCCATAAATGGCATATCTTCTACAGGAACTACTCTTGATACGATACCCTTGTTACCGTGACGTCCTGCCATCTTGTCTCCTACTTCTATCTTTCTTGTTTGTGCTACGTATACTTTTACTTGTTTAAATACTCCTGTTGGAAGGTTATCTCCGTTTTCTTTTCTGAGTACTTCTACGTCGATAACTTTACCACCTTGTCCTGAAGGAAGTCTCAAAGACGAGTCTTTTACATCTTTTGATTTATCACCAAAGATTGCTCTGAGGAGTCTTTCTTCTGGAGAAAGTTCTTGTTCTCATTTTGGAGTGATCTTCCCTACGAGGATATCTCCACCTTCAACGTATGCACCAACTCTTATGATACCATCTGTATCAAGATCTTTGAGTTTATTTGCCGATACATTTGGGATATCATCTGTTGTTTGTTCAGGTCAAAGTTTTGTTTCACGAACGTCGAGTGTAAACTCTCTGATATGTATCGATGTGTAATGATCTCTTTCAACGAGTTTTGAAGAGATGATAACTGCATCTTCGAAGTTGTACCCCTTCCATGGCATATAGGCAACAAGTACGTTTCTTCCAAGTGCAAGTTCTCCGTTTTCTACAGAGTGACCGTCACAGAGAATATCTCCCTTGTTGAATTTTTGTCCACTTGAAACCAATGGTTTTTGGTGAACGATCATATCGTGGTTACTTCTTTTAAATGTTTTTAGTTCAAAAAGTTTCTTTTCTCCAGACTTGTAGAGAACAGTAATATGTTTTGCATCGATACCGAGAACTTCTCCGTCTTCTTCTGCTTTGATAACATATCCTGAACCTTCTCCTACAACTCTTTCCATACCTGTACCAACTACAGGAGAGTCACTGATAATCAGTGGAACTGCTTGTCTCATCATGTTCGATCCCATTTCCGCTCTCGTTGCATCGTCGTGCTCAAGGAACGGTATGAGAGAAGTTTCAACCGATGTAATCTGTTTTGGAGAAACATCGATATGTGTTACTTCCTTTATATATACGAGTGTTGGTTCAGAGTTTGCTCTCGCTGAGATACGAGTTTGTGAAAAGTTTCCAAATTCATCAACTACCGTATTTGCTTCAGCGATAACGAGTTTTCTTTCTTGGTATGCATCAAAATAATCATAGTCCTCAGTTAAGAATCCTCTTACAAGTACTTTATCTTCTTTTACTTTTTTCATGATCTCTTCTGCCTTTGCTTTGGTGATATACTCTTTATCTTCAACGATAACTTTTTCACTTGCATCAACGATATCACCTAGAGCGATACGGTTTACTGCTGCTTTTCCATCGTTTGCAACAAAGTGTTTTACCTTTCTAAAAGGAGTTAAGATAAACCCAAACTTGTCTACTCTCGCATATGTTGCAAGGTGAAGTACAAGTCCGATGTTTGGTCCTTCTGGAGTAGCGATAGGACAGATACGTCCATACTGTGTAGGATGTACGTCACGAACTTCAAACGAAGCTCTTTCACGTGTCAAACCTCCAGGTCAGAGAGCAGAAACTCTTCTCTTGTGCGCTAGCTCAGAGAGCGGGTTGGACTGGTCCATAAACTGTGAAAGTTGTGACGATGCGAAAAACTCTTTGAGTATCGCAACGAGTGGTCTTGAGTTGATAAATGTTCCTGGAGTTGCGTCGTCAAGATCTACGATAGTCATACGATCTTTTGCAATACGTTCCATACGAGCAATACCAACTTTGAGTTTTTCGATAACAAGTTCTCCTACCGATCTTACACGTCTGTTTTCGAGGTGGTCAATATCGTCGAGTGCTTTTTCTTTGTCTCCTGAAAGGATACTAATATAAAACTTCAAACTTGCTACGATGTCTTCAAGGCTCAAAAATTGTCCTTTTTCATCTTCGTAATCTTTTTTGATACCAAGCTTTGTTGCTATCTTCATACGTGCTATCTCTCCGAGGTCAAATCTCTTTTCATCAAAAAATGTAGAGTTGAAAAGGTCTTGTACTCTTTCGTCAGTAGCAAGATCTCCTGGTCTGAGAAGTTTGTAGAGTGCATGAAGTGCTTCAAGTCTGTTTGAAGTCTTGTCTTTATCAAGAGTTGGTCATACAAATGATACTACGATATCATTTCCAAGGTCTGAAAATGCGTCAAGTATCTCTGCGTTTGACTCAAGTCCAAATGCTCTGAGAAGTACAGAGATAGGGATCTTTCTTTTTTTGTCGATTTTTACGTTGATAACTCCTCTCTTTTCAGTATCTACTTCAAACCAAGACCCCTTTGCAGGAATAATCTTGAGAGTAACACCACTGTCTGAAAGGTTGAAAAACACACCTGTTGATCTGATGATCTGGTTTACGATAACTCTCTCAATACCGTTTATCACGAATGTTGCTGAGTCAGTCATAAGAGGAATACCTCCCATATATACATCTTGTTCTTTGATTTCACCTGTTTCTTTGTTGAGCATTTCAAGTCTTACCTTGAGAGATGCTTCGTAGTTGAGGTTTTTTCTCTTACATACTTCAGGTTCAAACTTTGGCTCTTCCAGAGAAAAACCCTTGTAGTAGATGTCTACTTTTTCCCCTGAAAAGTCAGATATAGGAAAACTTTCTTTAAATACTTTGTCGATTCCTGACTTGAGGAAGTCATTGTATGAGTCAAGTTGTATCTCAAGAAGATTTGGGATACCTGCCACACTTCTATCATCGGTAAAATAGTGACGTCCAGAAATCTCGTACATACTTCCGATTTCCTTGCTTCCCTTTTTTACTTCAAATGTCAGTTGTTCTTTCTTTGCAAGAATCACATCTGGATTGAGCTCTTTTTTTGGTTCTTTTTTTGCTTTTGGTTCAGCTTTTGCTGCTTTCTTTGGTGCCACTTTATCGGCGATAACTACTTTTGGTTCTTCTTTTTTTACTGCTTTTGGAGCAGCCTTTTTTACAGCTACCTCTTTTTTAGGAGCTGTTTTTTTTACTTCTGCTTTTTTTGGTGCAGTCTTTTTTGCTGGAGCTACCTTTTTTGGTGCAGCTTTTACTACTTTTTTTGTTTGTGGTTTTTGAGCTTTTTTTACTTGAGGTTTTGGGGCTTTTTTAGCCGCCGTTTTTTTCTCTTGTTTCACTGGCTTTACTGGAGCTTTTTTAGCCGCTTTCTTAGCTCCCTTAACCTGCTTTTTATCAGCCATAGGTTGCGTATGAGTTAGGTAGTAAACTGAAAACACAAAAAACTTGCCCTACGCTCATCATCCTAAACTCATTCGGAAAGTAGTGCATTGCAAGGAGTATAAAGAAAAAAAGTAAAAGTCAAGACAATTATTAGATGATTTCATCAATACTCGTTCAGGCTTCTTTAAAGTATGAAGGGAGAAATTTTTGTATGTCGGTTTTGAGAAATTCAAAAACAAGTATCACAAACAAAACTCATGTAAAAAATACATATAAAATGAATAGTCCTACATATCCTATTTTTGCATTTCCTTTCTTTGGATCTCTGAGAGAAAACAGAGAAAATATTCCTACCCAAAAGATGCACAACATACATACTATGACGCTCATAAGAAGAAGTGTTGCAATAGTGTGCATAAAGTATACGTCCCAGAGAAACTTGTATACTAGATAGCCGTTTTTATATGCTGACACTAGATAGATACTTCCTATATATATAGTGAGGAGTATACAAAAGTAGAGGAGTTTTTTCTTTTTAAAATCAAAGAACAATACATCAAACACTATACCAATAAATGAAGCTCCGATAAGAGAGAGAAAAAATAAAAGAGCACTCATTAGCAAGAGATAGAGATGTTGCATATGTGTTTGTACATAAAAAAGTTGCATCTCTTGTGTGTCAAAGTGGACGATGTTTTTTCACTGGGTAAACCCCTCATACTCCATGATGAGCTGTGGAACTACAGAGAGTTGTTTTTCTCACGTGTTGTAGAAGTGGAGAAAGTCACGGCGATAGTGTTTGAGGAGTTCAAAAACCAGTACTTGATGGTCGAGTGAAAATAAAATATCTTGCATAATAGGGCTTCCCTTTGACTTTTCTCTGAGGTCTTGAATCTTTTGTATGTATGTTTTTGTACTGTCATACTCTCATCACACATCTTGTCCTATAGTATAAGCGATGAAGCTCAGCACCAGAGGACTCTTTGTCGGTCTATCCCACCAGATGTATAAAAGTGGTGGAACTCTCACTTTAAACAGAGAATAGTTTTTGCTTCTAAAGTTTGGTATATACCAGTTGTTTTGTATAACTTTTTTTGAGAGTCTGAGTATCTCTTGTATATCGTCTATTTGTTTAAACGTCAGACCATACTTTCTTTTTACCTTTATCACTGCCGTTCGCATAGCTACTTCATGGTCTGTTTCTCACTTTAAGAGTTCTCCTACCGTCCAAAAGTTTATCTCGTTCCAAAAGGTAAAGCCAAAGTTAAACAGTACGTTTTTTCCTCATCCCCAACCTCCTGTTTGGTTCCAGTTCCAGACTCCTACTATGTTTTTTTTGGTTCACAAAAACTCGAGGTTTTTTCTATACTCTTCTCCAACATAGTTTGGAAAGTCTCCTCCTCATTCATACTCTTTTCGCACTTCCATCTCCACTATCTGAGCAATACTTCCGTGTCAAACGGTAGGATTTCTTTCTGGGAAGTCAAAAAAGTCTCCAGGAGTTATTTTGACTGAAGCGATAATACTTTTTGATGTTATGTTTTGAAAAACGCTGTCATATGTTTTAGGATTGGTCACAAAGTCACCGACACTTCACGCCCCAATACTCCAAGTTCTCACGACAAGTTTTTTGTTATGGTGTTCAAAGATAGGGGTGAGTTTTTTGAGAAGAGCGTTTATACTTTCTGGAGTTCTATACAGTATCTTACTTTTATACTCTTGCGTATTATAGGCATTTCCTCACTCTCAGAGGCGGATGATGATACCGTCAATATCTGGAAACTCTATGAGAATCTCCTCTAGAGCATCTACGTCAAACTTTTCCAACTCATCGTTTGGTCTACTCAAGTCAAACTGTCGTTCTACTTCTTCGGTATAAAACTGCATATCACTGACTAGAAACACTCAAAGATTTTTCTCTTTTGCTTGTGAGATGAGTGTATGGTAGAGCTCTCTATACTTTTTATGACGAGTGAGTTTTGGAGAGTTTTTATAGATAGCATACTGCGTTCAAAGTACGAGATGGTTTACATCGTCAAGCGTTATATGTGAGTAGCCTGCTTGCTGTACGTTTTCTATATACTTTCAAAACTTTTCTTTTATAGTTTCAAACTGCGCCTCATCTACATATGGTTTTTTTGTCGTATCTAACTGGTAAAAAGGGATACTCGAAAAGTGGCGTATTTCTTCTTTTTCATCAAAAAATGGAGCGATAGCATCTGAAATCTTGTAGTCAAAATTTGCCAGCACTCAAGAAGTCTGACACAGAAGCAACACCATCAAAAAATATCTCAAAAATTTCATCATACAAAAGTGCTTTATTGTATTATCTCTTTTTTTATTTTTTTGAAAAGAAGAATTTATATTTGTATCTTATATATGTCGGAAGCTCTGTCAATCGAGACATACTCAGAGTGTGCGATATATGGTCAAGAAACGTATACTTGGCTCTGTTTTGCTATTGTAGATTATTTTCTTACGTTTTAAAACTTGATTTTCAGCTTTTTTGGAGTAGAGTGCGGGGGATTTAACAAAATTATGTCTCGACTAGAAAAAATCAAAAAGATATTTGCAAGGTCAAAAAACTATCGTGCCCTTGGGGAAAATGTCGTGTGTAAAGAAGGAAAATACTACTACAAAACTCCGTGAATCGTCGGAAAGATACTTTTTTACTGGAGACTGAGTTCCCATAAAGAGATAAAAAAGAGTATCGATATGATACACCAATACTTCTGAGAAGACTGTCATGTAGTTCATACACAAGTTATCAAAGACCACAGTGGTACCTACATACTCAAACAAAAAGAGATATGTTGAGAACTCATTTCCAAAAAGAAACTCGACGAAAACCCACTCCTGAGAAAAAAGTTTGAGTGGCTTATGGATCAAAGTGAAAAGATGTGGAGAGAGCAAGGATATTTTCTCGATATATTAGGGACAGACTTTTTTTATAAGCCTCAGTACATACACAACCTTATGACCGACGGTGATGAGCTGTATATATTTGACTTTTGACTTCTCAATGGAAAATCAAGAAACCCTCTTTTTTGGGTAGTAAGTCACATATTTTACAGACTTCAGTCGAGTGTGGTTCACAAGTACTTTCTTTGAAATGCAAAGTACAACACTCTCAGAAAGATTATCTTTTGATAGTTGGGAAGCGTACAAATTTAAAAACTATAGAGAGTATTGCTCATAAAATAGCTATATTTATAGCATATACATTGAGTTCATCCACTGAGCTTTCAAACGCTCTTTCAAAAAGCATCAGTGCAAATATCCATAGAAATACAAACACCGTTTTTGCTTTTCCAAAGATGTTTGCTTTGGTTTCCATATGGAGTGCGTCAAGCAGTACTCTTGAGAACTGCCCAAGAGTGTCTATGAGGATAAATAAAAACACTCAGAGCACTGGAATGTGTCAAAAATACGCAAAGTATACGAGTGGGATAAAGTACACGAGTTTGTCAGAAAGTGGATCAAGCCATTTCCCTATCTGTGTTTCTAGACTACATCATCTCGCTATAATCCCGTCTACACCGTCACTCACCACACTCAGTGTGTAGAGCATAAGTGCTGCAAAAAAGTAGCCATAAAAGTACAAAACAAAGCTCAAGATTGCGAGAGGAATACGCACTATACTGATAGTGTTTGGGTGAAATAACACAGAGGTTTTCAAATACGCATTTCCACTTTTTGTTGCCACTATCTTTTGAGTACCAAAATACAGAGCGCTTCAAAAAAGCAAAGCCATCAATGCTTGAAATATAAGAGAAACTAACGTACTAGTACCGAACATCTTTCCAACTGATAATATAGGCTCACGTGTTTGCTATAAGGCTTGCAATAGGTCCGATGACCAGAAGAACTCAGATAGCAAGTATGTGCGGAACGTAGAGAACAGAAAAGAAAAAAACACTTCACAATATGTAGTCTACACCATCAAACACAGGCCAAGATTCTCAAGGTTTTTTTCAGAGTTTTCTTTTGAAAAAACTTTTAACTGCATCTCCAAAAAGTGCTCAAAATCACTGCAATAACCCACAAAAAAAAGCGAGTTGTCCTGAAGTGATAGTTTCGAGGTATCTTTGTTTTACGGCTGCTACAAATATAAAGTCAGAAGTGTAGTACTGTACGAGACTTGTGAGAATGGCTGCAAGTACTCAGAGAATGAATCCTCTATAGGTTTTGTTTTTTCACAGATATTTCTCAGAAATAGGCCTTGAAAAGGTTTTGATATATGGCAGATTTTTCCCGACGACCGGTGCTCCATTTGCGATAAATGTAGGAAGAAATAAAAAGAGAATGTAGAGCGTCGCGTAGAAATACTGCATAGATTTTATTTCGTTTTATTATACGAAGAAAGAAAAATAGTAAAGACAAAATTATTTGTATTTTCGATGTTTTTGAATACAAATAGTTGGCTATTTTTCAACCACTTTTATGAAAAAACTCGTACTGTTTTTGATAGTTCTTTTGTGAATTGCTTCCCCTTTTTATGTACAATACAGGGCACTAAAAAACTTTTCCTTTCCTGAACAAAAACTCATAGTTGTTGAACAGGGAGATACGTTTTATAGTCTCGGGAAAAAACTCTGAGTGAGTGAAACATTTTTCAAACTCTATCTCAAACTCAACCCTCCAGCATTTACTCTCCAAAAGGGAAAATACCAAGTAGCAGCAAATGAAAAACTCGATACTATCATCGCATCTTTTCAAAAACCTCTTTCTGAAGACCTCAAAAGTACTGTTTTAGAATGATGGAATATATATGATATAGATGCGGAACTTACAAAGATGTGACTCATACAAGCTGGAAGTTTTACAGAAGTTGCAGCGAAGCAAGCATCTACATTCTCTAGTGATTATCCATTTTTGAGAGGAGTTTCTACTCTTGAGTGATACTTATATCCAGATACCTATAGTATAAACCCAAACAGCTTTTCAGTTGATGGTTTTATACGTCAAATGCTTACAAATTTTGAAAATAGAGTTGTACAAAAAATACCACAAATAGATGCAAAACAACTTCAAGAAGCAGTAAATCTCGCGTCGATAGTAGAGAAAGAAGAAAAGTCTGAAAGTGAAAGACCTGTCGTTGCAGGAATCCTCAAAAAAAGAGTTGCAGAGTGATGGATGATAGGAGCTGATGCTACTGTGTGCTACCCGTATAAACTTACTTTTGATCAGTGTACGCCAAGCTTTATAGGAGAACACATAGAGGATGTAAATACTTACAATACTCGAACCAAGATGTGACTCCCTGAAACGCCTATCTCAAACCCAAGTTTTAGTAGTATCAACGCTGTGGTACATTCTGAAGATTCGTCGTATTATTTTTATCTCCATGATACCAATGGATGAATTCACTACGCAAAAACCAATGAAGAGCATATCGCGAATAAAAATCTCTACATTCGCTAGATCATAGGAACAGGTTCATCTGGGTCAAAAAGTGGTTCTTTTTTTCTTCAAAATACTTCATCGACTTGTCATACCATGGCGTCAGCTATGAGTTTTCTCTGAGCGTTTCTTTTGCGTGTTTGTGAGAGGGTGTGCATACGCGCACGAACTGAGTCACGAACTCCCCTTTCCTCGTCTCTTTGAGAAGTCGGAGCAAAAAGTCTCTCTTTTGCAGAAAACATCTTTTGGTTTCCCGTGAGGTAAGGAGTGTTATCGTTTACTATAAAACAAAAAGTTTTATCTTGCTGTTTTACTCAAAGCTTCATAGGCCGAAAAATACTCGTTTTTCCAGTTTCTTGTGGAAACTTTTCACTACTCCTCAGGTCTATCGTATACCCTTGTTTTTGTTGCTCTCATAAATAGTGAAGAAAACTTCTATATGATAAAAAGAGTGGTATACCTGCTTGTACTCACCTTTGAAACTCATCGTGTGTGATGATGCTAAATCTTTGAGGATATGGCATGTTTGGTCTGAAACGTTTATGGTACTCGAGAGCCAAAGTATACCCAACTGACTGCCCTTGTGGAGGATTTTCAAGAGAAACTTTTCTCATCTTATCAACATCATTTATCCCGATACTAAATCAGAGAGTGTTGGTACTCACAAGTACTTGTATATCACGGACTCCTGTTTCAGCGTTTCTCCAAGGTTGAGGAAACGCTACAGTAGGTACTCGAGCGTTGAAGTCTCTTTCAAACTTGAGAGAGTGAAGTAACAGTTGAAGTATGGCAAAATAATCATCTTCATACACTCCGTTTGTTTCTTTGGCGGTCATACCAAAAAACAGTCCTTTTTCCTCTTCTTCTGGTCACTTTTTTTCGTATACTTTTGGTACATCAGAGTACAGGAGTGACCTATATGCGAGGTTGAGTTTAAATCACAAGTGTGGAAGTTTGAGTGTATCTTTTATCTTGGCACGAACGGACTCAGAACCTTTTTTATACGCAGCAATTATATTTTCAAGATCATCTATTCTCTGAGTCAATACTTCTCGTCCTTTTTGTGTATGTAAAAGTGATGCATGAAAGTTAAACGTACTGGTGCGTAAAAATGCGTCTTCCATTTGGATGATGTGGTTGAGTTCTGAGTAGAGGAGTTGATATACTTCTTCCTGAACTACAGAAAAAAAGTGTTTTCCTACAAACTCATGTGGATAGTTTTGTACATTTTCTTGAGCGGTACGTCTGGCTACGTCTACTGCTTGTACTTTGAGTTCTCTGCTTTTAGTTTGCAATATGTTGTAGATATCTTCGCCAAACTTGGCTTTGAGGTCGTTTGCTGCACGTTCAAAAATCGTGAGGTTTTGAGCCTCATGTGGGAGAAGATTCGGTGCATTTGTATGTCATGGAGTCATAACTTGTATGCGTACTTTTAGTGTATCACATCTTGTTTTTTTTGACAAAAAAGCGAAAACTATGATATACTCAGTGGGTATATACATAACTTTGCGATATGGCAAAACAACTTTCAAATCACGCAGTAGAGAGCATCCCTAGTGGTGCAAACGAAGTATTTTCAGGAAACGCAGAGTGGGAAAACAAGAAAACTGGAGTAAAACTTTTCAAAACTTCAGCTCTTGAGTACTACATCTCTGTAGATGGAGAAAATGGAAAAAAAGAGCACTTTTGACCATTTTTGGAAGCTGGATTTTTTGATGAGGTAGGAGGAGAAAAAGAAGCACTGAAAGGTTCATCGTTTGCTTTGTTTCAAGCAAAAATCCCTGGAGCTGAACTTGAGTGGGCGTTTTTTCCTGTAGATACAAAGAAGTGAGCTATACTTGCCCCTGTGAGTGGAACAAGTATAAAAAAGTCATGGAACTTTGTCATCGTGTATAAAGAAAAGTACATGGGAATGCATGTGTTTTCAACCAATGGTGGATACCTCTGAGAGTTTGATGACTTTAAAGACTTTGAAGGACAGTCAGGACATATGTTATGAATCAAAGATATTTGAGCAGACAATACTGGAACACTTCACCTCGTCACTCGTTTTGGGACACTTTGAAACCCCTATAGTGTCACCAAAGAAAGATGGGTCAATGGAAAAGCTGAAATACTCGAAACTATAAGATAATCTAGCAACAAAAAAAACAGTCTTTCGACTGTTTTTTTATTTTTTTTCTTTTTTCTTGCTGTAACGTTTTTCTTTTCACTGTAGTTCTAAGATGATTGGACTTCCAAAAAATCCAAAACTATCACGAATCCTGTTTTCGAGGTAACGGATATAAGAAAAGTGGAAATGATCTGTGTTGTTTACACTAAACTTAAACTTTGGAGGATTTACGTCAACTTGAGAACCGTAAAATATTTTTGGATTGTGAGACTTTTTGTTTCCTGTTGGAGCGTGTTTGTACATAACTTGTTCTATAAAGTCGTTGAGGATAGAGGTTTTTACTCTCTTAAATCTCTCAACTTTTATCTCGGCAGCTCTTTCAAGTATTTCGTTTACTTTTTTCTTTTCTGTAGCTGAGGTAAATATAACAGAAACCCAAGGGAGGAAGTCAAACTTTTCCTTGAGGTAGTTGAGGTATCTATCCATAATATTTTTTGGATCAACTCCTTTTTTTGTGAGAACCATATCCCACTTGTTAATAACCACTATCAGTCCTTTTTTCTCTTCAAGTGCTGAAGCGATAATACTCAAATCTTGATGTGTTACTCCTTCTACTCCGTCTATAACAATCGCTACTATATCGGCACGAGTCATCGCTCTTTGTGTTCTCATCACTGACCAGTTTTCTATGTTTCTTGTACCTACTTTACTCAGTCTGCGGATACCTGCAGTGTCGATGAGGATAAACTTTTGTCCTTTGTGTTCTATTTTTGAGTCGATACTATCTCTGGTGGTTCCTGAAAAGTCAGCAACCATCACTCTGTTTTTTCCAAGTATCGCGTTGATGATACTTGATTTTCCTACATTTGGTCTTCCGATAATCGCGAGTTTTATAGAAGTATCGTCTTCTAGTTCTTTTACATACTTAAATCCAGCTTTTTTGAGAAGTTTTGCAACACATACACGAATCTCTTCGAATCCTTTGTGGTGAGAAACTGAGGTGATAAAAAAGTGTTCATATCCTCCTGTTCCAGCCAAAGACATAGCCTCCATCACTTTGTTTTCGTTGTCAGCTTTGTTGGCTACTATTATAACATTTTTCGCATTTTTTTTCTTGAGTATTTGGAGAATTCTCTTGTCCTCATCTGTTACTTTGTCGTACTCTAAAAGCCAAATAAGTACATCTGACTCTTCTAGTGCGTTTGTGGTTCTCTCGATGATGTCTCTTGAAATATCGTCTTGGTTTTTACTAAAATCAAGACCTCCAGAATCACTGAGGATATAGGTCATCTTGTTTTCTTCGTCTGAAAATTGGTATTCACTGATATCTCTGGTTGTCCCTGGTTCATCGGCAACTATAGCTATCTTATGCCCAACATACATGTTGAAGAAGCTTGATTTTCACACATTTGGTCTACCGATAATAACAACTTTTGGAAGCATAGGTTCAGTTAGTAAGCTTTGAGATTATATGAAAAAGTGGAAAAAAGCAAGAAATTTTTTCAAAGTCAAGTCTATACCTTGTTACGCATTCTAAGAGCGAAGTAAATACCAAACATTCACGTCACTACTAAAACTATAAGGAAAAAAACTACTTTCGGTTCTTCTTGGTATGGCAGAGGTACGTTCATACCATAAAATCATGTTATGAGGTTGAGTGGGAGGATACACGCTCAAAAGAGTGTCAGCATCTCAACTACCCTGTTTCCCTTTATCTGGATGATAGTTTTAAACGCATCTTCTACTGACTCTATATTTTCCTCTATCACTTCTATGTCGTTGTAGATATACCCGAGTTTGTCTTCGAGATCTTCAAAGTAGAGTTCCATAGAACCACGGAAAAACTGGTTGATAGATTCTTCTAGTGAGTGAAGTACTGAGAGTTGTGGACGAAACATGTTTTTGAGGAGTTTTATATTTCTCTTCTTTACCATGATATCTTCTACTAGTGTCGCATTGATACGCTCAAACACCTTTTCCTCTAGGTCTTCTATGTCGTTTTTATTTTTTGAGATAAATCGAAACATCTTCTCAAGCATCGCCTGGATAATCTCATAGAGAATAAATCCTGTTGAAATTTTTACTCACTCATTATCGTCGTCTTCTTCAAGTCTTTCATAACGTTCAAATATTCTGTTGAGATGATTTCCTGGATAGTTACGAAACGTAAGGAGGAATTTTTTTCACAAAAATATATCAAACTCATTGAGTCTGTATACTTTCGCTCTTGGGTCATACTTTGGGAAGTGAAGGACGATGAACAGGTAGTTTGGATACTTGTCTATTCTGGCTCTTTGGTGCTCTTCTATGGCTGCTTCTATATCGAGTTCGTGAAACTCATAGTCGTCAAGAATCTTTTGAATTTCTTTTTTATCGAGGTCAACTCCATCTACCCAACGAATACCGTGTATGTTTAGTTCTCTGAGCATACTCCTTGAATTTACAAAATCTTTCCTGCATAGTGTATAGGGAAAATGTATAAAGTAAAACATTTTAAACTTGACTTTATATTTCCATATTACGATGTATAAAAAACCCCGCAATATGCGAGGTTTTTTGGTTTATTCTAGGTCTTCTTTTATCTGTATGTGAAGTTCATCAAGTTGCGCTTGGTCAACATCTCCTGGTGCTCCCATCATAGCGTCTTGTGCTTTTCCTGACTTTGGGAAAGCGTACACTTCTCTGATGTTATCTTCATCCATAAGTATCATCATCCATCTATCAAGTCCTATGGCAAATCCTCCGTGTGGTGGTACTCCGTATTGAAACGCTTCATACATCGCTCCAAACTTCGACTTTACTTCATCGGCACTTCGACCAACGATACCAAATGCTTTTACAAGAGCTTCAACGTCATAGTTACGAATAGAACCTGAGAGTATCTCGTATCCGTTACACGCGAGGTCATACTGGTTTGCTTTTATAGATAACAAAT
>CAYTMN010000013.1:20797-22125 GCA_964438925.1 uncultured Candidatus Peribacteria bacterium | reverse complement strand
ATCACTATAAAGTATATTAATTTTTTTTAAAATGCCACTTAGAGATATTCTTCCTCGTGCTGGAAAATGAAATGATACTCCTGTTGAGCCATTGGTTGGAACAAAAATTAAGATAGATGGAATAGATATTGTTGCGTACATTGATGAAACTCTTGTTACTACTGTTTGAAGAGTTTACACAGACGAGACTTGAAAAGTAGCTTCGATTAGTATAGCAAGAGTAAGGGAAGTTCTTCTTTCTCAAGGGCTTATCTCTAAGGATAAAGACATAACAGTTATGTAATAGTTTGAATTATTTGATACACTTCATTAGGGAACTCATCATAGACAAAGTGAGTTCCTTTTTCTATGACAAAAAACTTGGACCCTTGGATCTTTTTATGTATGAGTTTCCCTTCTTCTAGCGGAGTAGCATTGTCATTTTCTCACCGTATCATAAGCGTAGGGATACGGATTTTCTCCATATATTTTTGCAAATCATTCCCTATAGCATTGAGAAATATTTGTTTCATAACTCAAGCATCTTTGTTATCTTGTGATATAACGGAGTTTTTTATAGTGTTGAAAAATAGATGAAGTCATGGAAGTTGAAAGAAAAATTTCCCAAGTTTGACTATTGAAAGCCAAACAGGGTTTTCACTTTTTTTTATTCCTGCTGAGCCTATGAGTACAATTCTTTCTATATTTCCATAACTACTCGCAAGAAAAATGCTTATTCTTCATCAAAACGAATGTCCAATAAGTGTCGGTTTTTGCAGTCATAGTTTTTCGATACATTGTTTTACGATTTCTCCATAGTCTTCAACTTGCATATTGAAGTCTTTTATAGGAGATTTTCCAAATCATGGAAGGTCTATGCAAATGTATGAGTGACCATCAGCATCAAAAAACTTGCAGAGTTTTTCAAAGGTTCCTCACCATTGTCCCCATCCGTGCAGGAATACAAAACACTTTTTTTCGTTTAAAAGCGTACTTTGGTAATAATGAATGATAGTATTTCAAAGAACAAGTTGTCTACTTTCCATATATTATTTCATGAAATCTATGGTATGTCAGATGATGTTTGATTGGAAATCTATGTTTATCTCTTTGTCTTTTGCTTTTTGGAGTCCTACTGCAATAAGGTTCTCTAAGAAGTCTCTTACTTCCATACCAGACTTTACCCACAAGTGCATTTGGAGTGCTCACGGGATGGTATTTATCTCGTTTACATAGAGTTTTTGGTTTTTACTATCGTAGAGATAGTCTATTCTTGGAGCTCCTCCATTACAGAAAAGTCCTGTATATATAGTTCTTGAGTATTCTTGGATTTTTTTTGCTAGTTCTTC
>CAYTMN010000013.1:0-20787 GCA_964438925.1 uncultured Candidatus Peribacteria bacterium | reverse complement strand
GGTATTTTTACTTTATTTTTTACTCACTGCATAGTTCCACCATCACTGGCGATATATTTTTCTTCAAAGCTCAAAAAGTCTGACTGTGAGACTGGTTGTTCCACGAGACTGGTTATGACCTCACCGTCTTTCTCACTTACACTACAGTTGAGCTCTACAAGGTTTTGTACACATTCCTCAACTATCACAAATTGGTCATAGTAGAAAGCTACTTCCAGTGCATTTTTAAGATCTGCTTGATTATGTACTCTTGAAATACCAATAGAAGAACCAAGATTTGCTGGCTTTACTATCAGTGGATAGGGAATTGATTGCTCTATAGTTTCTAAACTTTCGGTTCCTTTTTTAAATACAAGGTATTTTGTTATAGGCAAGTTTAGAGCGCTAAACACGTTCTTCATGATGACCTTATTCATTCCTATAGCACTTCCTGATATACTTGGCCCCATATACGGCACTTGAAACATGTCGAGGAGTCCTTGTATCGCACCATCTTCTCCATTTACTCCATGAAATACTGGAAAAACAAAATCGAGTTCCACTTTTTGACTTTTTGCAAGCCAACCAGAACCAGATACTTCAAGTACAAGTTTTTTCTCTTTTCCAGCTACTATTTTTACCTCTTGAGAGTCATAATTTTTTTCATCAAACCCTTTAAAAGCACTTATCTCAATAAGGGCCGTATCATAAATCCATTTTCCTGATCTGGTAACATATATTGGGTGTATTGTATATTTTCCTATTTTCTCTAAACCTTTCATCACCCCGTATGCACTAGTGATAGAAACATCGTGTTCAACACTTCTTGATCAAAACATTACTCCGATATTCATACTCAAATACTTTATTTTTAAGTAGCAGTATCATACTGTTTTTATTGCACAAAACAAAAATTTTTTATGTGAATCTACCTGATATAGGGGCTTTTAGTATTTTGCTATGTATTCTTTGAGTTTCTCTTCGACTACGCTGTATATCTCTATTTTCTTTTCTACAAAAGTTGTTTGGTCGTATATTTTTCTTAGTGACTCTTTTTTTTCCTGTATTTTTTTGAGAGTTGCCTCAAATACAAGTTTCTTTTTCGCGTTTTCAAGTGATACAAAGTTTGGATTGTCCAGAAGTTTTTGTATCTTTTCCCCAACTTTCTCTTTTATAAGTTGGCGTATTTTTTCATCAAGCATTTTGTTATTTGCTTCTATTTTTTCCTTGACGGCTTCTACTTTCCTTCAGAGTATTTCTTCTTTCCTGTATATATCTTCTTTTAGGTTTCTCTCTTCTATAACTATCTCTAAATTGTTTTTTATGTATGCTACATAATCTTTAAGTTTTTCTACCTTTACATAAGGAGTTAAACTCTTATAGAGGTCGAGCTTGAGCTTTATAATCTCTTCTTTTACTCCTTGAGCATCAGTAAGAGTAAGTGAAATTTTCTTGAGTTCTTCTTCTAAAGCATCTCTTTGAGAAAAGTACAAAGAAAGAATGTCTTCTATTATTTTTTCTTCATCTGGAGTGAGTTCTTGTCGAATGAAGTCTGTGATTTTTCCATTTTCTTTACTCAGTTCTTTCCATTTTTCTGTGAGATCTCTTTTTTCAATTTTGAGACCCTTTATACTTTCATGAAGTTCTTTGATGGTTTTTGATTCATCATTTGCACCATCTGTAACCCCAGTACTAGCTTGTAATTGGGGACAATAGAGAAGGTATAAAAATAGGAAAAGAAGGAGTTTTTTCATAGGTATACTCCAATCACTTGAAAGAGTGACTCGGAGCTTGTAAACATCATACAGACAAACATCTTTTCGTCTAGTTTTTTTTGTGATTTTTTTGTGAAGTTTAGAGGATGATTTTGAAACTAAATCATTTACCCTCATCACTTCTGATTTGAAGCTTCCAATTATGTGCTTCGATAATCTTTCCAACTATGGCTAATCATACCCCTATTCCTCTTTCTTTTATATCACCAGTTTTTTCGTTATTTGCTTGATAAAACTTCTCAGTAAGAAACGGTATTTCTTTTGCGAGGACTCCTTTTCCGTTATCTGAGAAGTCTATATAGTTCTTTGTGATGTTGATAGTCAAAACACTTTCTCTTCCAGCATACTTTAAGAAGTTTCAGATGAGATTGTGAGCTACTTGTTTAAACAAATTTTTATCCATAAAAATCTCTTGTTTCTCGTCTCAAGTAACTTTGATACGTTGGTGGTTTTCTTTGAGTTTATTTTTATGAGTTTCAGAAAGCTCTTTGAGTATATGTGCTACATTTTCTTTGCTAACATTGAGCTCAAGAGTTTTGTTTTCAAACTTTTCATAGTCCATTATTTGGTTTACTAGACTTATAAGACGTGTCATTTCTTCAGTAATAGATTTGAGAGTTTTTCCATCTAGCTTTATTACTCCATCGGAAATTCACTCTAGATAACACTGAATAGAAGTAATGGGAGTTTTCAGTTCATGACTAATATCTGCGAGTAGCCTACTACGTATATTCTCCTGAATATTTATACGGTCTGAAAGCTGATTAATGGCATTTATAAGAAGTCATACCTCATCTTGTTTATCGTATACTATAGTTTTGTTTGGACTCCTAGGATCTATCTGTTTTATCTCTTGGGTTACTTGTCTTATAGGAAGAAGAGTTTTCCTAGCAAATATAAATATGGCTCAGACAATAAGAAGAATCACTACACCATCAAAAAGTATGAGAGCTGAAGTTAGACGTGATATAAAATTACTTTCAGGAGATCAAGGCTGTTGCATTGATTCCAGTACCTTTTGGAGGTTATTTGTAGGAAGTATCTCTTCTATGTATTTTGGAGTTACTCCACTCTTTACAAGGTAATTTATGATAACATCTCTATTTTTCTCTTCTTTGAGAGGAATCTTTCATTTGTTTTTTTCCAAGAGCTCAAAAAACTCTATTTCCACATCAGAAAAGATATTATCTATATCATCAAGTGTTTGTTTTTCTATGATTTGATTGATATAGTCTATCGTGATATCTTCTTTTGTTTTTACCTTTTCAGCAAGATATATTTTGAGAAAAGTGTTATAGAAAAAAAACAGCGCTGCGATGCTTGAAAGAGCAAACACAAGGATGCTTGAAACGATAACAATGATAAATTTTCTCGATAGTGACACGGTTGCAGGGGATTATGTTTAATTATTGAGCCTATATCATTCTCCTCTCACTGTGATAATAATATCTTTATCACCAATTTTTTTACGAATATTTTTTATATGGGTATCTATAGTTCTATCAAATAAATAGTCACTATATCCGATTATATCTTTCATAAGAGTTTCTCTTGGTACGAGTTTCCCGTTTTCCTCAAGTATCTTTTTCAGGATATCAAACTCATTTTTTGTCAGAGGAACATCTTCTCCTCAAACTTTTAGTGTCAGTTTATCGAGATTGAGTTCTAAGTTTTTAAACTTTATCATTTTATTGCCACTTTCTTCAGCTTTTGCACTTGCTCTTCTAAGTACTGACTGGATTCTCGCGAGGAGTTCTCTTGGGGAAAAAGGTTTTGCTATATAGTCATCAGCACCTATCTCAAATCATTTGAGTTTATCTATCTCTCCAGCTCTTGCAGTAAGAATAATAATTGGAGTAAGGGAAAAAGTGCGAATTTCTTTACAGATTTCGTTTCCGTTTTTTCATGGGAGATTTATGTCTAAAATCATCAGATCAGGGGATATCTCTTGAAATTTTTGTACTGCAGTGTCTCCGTCTTCTTGTAAAAAAACTTCGTACGAAGAATTTTCAAGGTAGAGTTTGAGAGATTGTGATATCCCCCTATCGTCTTCTACTATGAGTATTTTTTGCATAAACTTTGGTTTATATATGAGAGTATCTTACCGATTTTCTAAACTTTTCAAGTATACTAGTTCAGTACTTGAACACTTTTTTCGTCAAAGAGTCTTTTTTCTTTAAGTTGGTTTATAAAAAGTATTTTCGATTTTCCAGGGTATATGTAAAAATATCTGAAGTGATTTTTGTTTTTGTAGTCATAATCCCCGCAATCTGTGCTAGTTCCATCAGTCTTCACATCTCCAATCATAGTATATACACTTTTTTGTGCATCAGATAGTTTCTCATCTTTTACAAAACTACATTTTGCGTAACTATCACTGTTTCCAGATTTTTTTAGAGTATCCAATACTTTTTGAAGTCTCTGCTTTTCATCTCACTCTACTCCTACATCAAATATTTGAATTGCTAACTCTTGCATTATATAGCCACTTCCTGAATCTACACCAATATAATATGCACCAAGTTTTTCGTCTGCTACTACTGAAAGTTTTTTTCCTTTGATAAAACAGTCTTGCACGTCAACCCCCACTCACAATGAGCTTTTCCAGCTTACAGTACAGTTTGGATAGGGTTTAAATGGCACCTTTTTCTCCACTGCTTTTTTAGTATCAAGTCTTGAAATAATTACTGAATTTTCAGCTGCTTTTTGACCACATGATGTGAGGACTACTCAGGCTAAAAGACACAATATCATCGCTTTTTTCATGGAGATGCAAAAATTAAAATTTAATGTATAAAGTATATTTTTTACTTTGAATAATGCAATTTTTTTATTGCAGTTTTTCTTTTATATTCCGCTTTTGAAAAAAACAAAATTTAAATTTGCATTTTGGCGTAAATCTCATACAATGTCGCTGCTTTTAATTATTTAAAAAGGTTTATGACACTTTCCCCAAAGAAAAAAACTTCCAAGTCTCGTTCTGCTAGAAGAACCTCTAACTGGATAAAACTTACTGCTAGAAAAATAGAAAATAAAACATCTTTAAATAAAGACGGAGATGGACTTTCTCACTTTATGACTGAAGATGGTAAATACAATGGAAAAAAAGTACTTGGAAAAAAGAAAGCTTCAAAAAAGAAAAAAGTAGCAAGAGTATAGTTTTTAAATCTTCAATCAAAGTGGTTGAAGATTTTTTGTACCCATCACCTTTCGTCAATTTATAGCACCTTTCTTGTTCTTTAACCTTTTGCTTATGAGTAACGTCTCACGTAAACTCTCTCGAAAGATACTTTTTCAGAAACTCTACGCTGATTGTTTTTATAAAAACAATCACGATGATTTTAAGGTATCTTTTTTTGATGGAAAATTTGATTTTGAAATAGATGAAAAATATATAGAAGAAATGCATAGACTTGTTGTTGAGAAACAGTGAGTTCTAGCTCAAATAGTGAAAAGGTATGCTCCAAAATTTGATATTGCAAAAATGCATCTCTCATACGTTATTCCTATTTATATAGGTGCTACAGAGATGATATATTTTTCAGGTGAGATCCCAGCAAAAGTGTCGATAAATGAGTGAATTGAAATAGCAAAAACTTATGGTGATGACTCTGCAAAAAAGATAGTAAATGCTGTTTTAAACAAGATATATGAGAACTATGAAGCTCTCAAAAAAGAAGTAGATACAATTACTCCAGATACGAGTTTTTCTCTTTTTGTATAGTAGGCTTTACAAAACTTCTCATCTGGGTAGTATTTTTACACCTCCTCTTACATTTTTAAGTTTTTCTTTGTGGTAGTAACTAAAAAAGCTATTGAGCATCAAGACTGTATCAATAAAGTCACTGGACTCTTGGTAAAGTTGCAAGTAGAGTACATATCTGTATCTCCTTATATCCTCTCTTTTATTCATAGATCTATCGTCAATGAAAAACCAGACTTTGCACCAGAACACAATGAAAGACTAGAATTTTTGTGAGACGCAGTACTAGAACTTGCTATAACTGAAAACCTTTTTTCAGAATTCCCAGACTATGACGAATGAAGGCTCACTGATATACGAAGTGCCATTGTTAGAGGAAAAAACCTAGCAATTATCTCAAAAGACCTTGGATTCGACCAGTTTTTATTTTTGGGAAATGGTGAAGAACTTTCATGAGGAAGAGCTAACGAATATATTCTCGCTAATTGTGTTGAAGCATTTTTGGGAGCTATATTTATAGATGCATGATTTGTACAAGCAAAAAAGTTTGTAGATACCTATATCTACTCATCACTCAAGCATATTTTTGAAAATAACCTCCTAAAAGATTTTAAATCTTTGGTGCAGGAATATGCACAAGCTGAGTATGATGTAACTCCTACATATAAAATACATGCTGACTTTTGACCAGACCATGACAAAGTATTTGAAGTTTGAATTTATATTGGGGAGACACTTGTATGAGTTGGGAAAGGTTCTAGTAAGAAAAAAGCACAAGAAGGCGCAGCTCAGGAAGCATACATGACTCGTGAGTCTTGGAATATACCATCATAATACTCTTTTATGCTAAATATTGTTTTTTGAATTATTTTGTTTTTTGAAGTGATGCAATATTTTATTATTGCAGATATATTTCTTTCATGGCTTATATTGGCAGGAATTCGTTTTCGCCCAAGATTTCTCGCTTCTATTCTTGATCCACTTTATGAGATTTTGAGAAAATATATTCCCACTCAATTTTGACCTTTTGATTTTACTGCCCTAATTCTGATATTTCTACTTGCGTTTTTTTCAGGACTTTTGGTACTTTTCTTTCCTGGAGTAAAAATATTTTTCCTATAAGACTATGTCAATAAAAGAAACAAAACACGTAGACTATAAACTGTTCTTTGCAGTACTTTTTTTAGTAGTATTTTGAATGATTATGATTAGTTCAGTTTCTGTGTATTCATCATTTCGTGTTACAAATGCTATGGCAAAAGCTTGACTTATTGATGAGGCATATAACTATTTTTATGTTGTGAGAAATATTACTCATGTAGTTATTTCTCTTATTACTCTCTGATTTTTAGTAAAAATCCCGTATACTTTTTTTGAAAAAAATTCTCGCCACTTTCTGTTTTTGTCTGTCGTGATGCTTTTTATTGTACTGTTTATATGACCTAGTTGGAATGGGGCTCGATGATGGATAAACCTGCCATTTCTCCCTTTTGCTATCCAACCTACTGAGTTTCTCAAATTTTCTCTCATCATATATCTTGCCTACTTTTTCAAGAAATATAAAGCCAGACTCCATACGTTCTCTGATGGATTTCTTCCATTTCTGATGACCCTTTCTTTCCTCGTGCTTATTATTGGTATGCAGCCAGATTTTTGAACCATCCTTGTTATTGTACCACTATCAGTTATCATGTTTTTTGTTGCTTGAGCCAATGTTCGATATATATTTTGAATGTTTGTTCTTGCGTGTATTTTAGCTGTCTCAATTTACTCTTTGTGAGATTATGACAAGACGACTGGAAAAAACTTAAATTCTCTGTGATATATTACCCAGAGAATAGATAACTTCTTAAGTAATAATAGGGAAGCGATTCAAAATAAAACCATTAACTATCAAACTGAACAGGCGCTTATAGCTATATGAAGCGGAGGTTTTACAGGACTTGGTTTTTGACAGTCTATTCAAAAATTTTGATACCTCCCAGAAGTACAATGAGATTTTATTTTTTCCGTTATTGTAGAAGAACTTTGATTTGTAGGTGCATTTATTCTCATTTTGATATTTTTCTACATAGGGTTTAGAGGGATTATGATTTCTCTTTCTACAAAAGACCTCTTTGCAAAGTATGTAGCAGTTTGAGTCTCTACGTGGATTATGCTTCAAGCATTTATCAATATAGGAGTAAATCTCAATATCGTACCACTTACATGAATTACTTTACCTTTTGTAAGTTATGGAGGTTCAAGTCTTTTGGCTCTTATGTTTTGACTTGCAATACTTCTCAATATCTCTCGTTATATAGAACCAGAAAGACAAAATATAGTATCTCGTAAAAAAAGTATGTTTAGTTTTTTACGCAAACTTATCCAATAATATTATGGAAGAATCTTTGACTCCGGCAATGCGCCAATACTATGAAATGAAGGAAAGTTGTAAGGATGCCATCTTATTTTTCAGAATGGGAGATTTTTATGAAATGTTTGGCGATGATGCTCAAATAGCACATAACGTATTGTGAGTTGCTCTTACTACAAGAAATAAGAATGCAAAAGACCCAATCGCTCTCGCTTGAATCCCGTATCATGCAAAAGATAAGTATTTGCCAAAACTGGTGCAAGCCGGATATAAAGTTGCTATATCTGAACAAGTCTCTGACCCAAAACTCAAAGGAATAGTAAAAAGGGAAATCGTACGTATAGTTACCCCGGCAACTTTACATATAGAGATGGACGATGAGCAGGAAATAAAAAATAACTGTATTTTATCTATCGTATCTTTGGATGGAAATAGTTTTTGAATGAGCTCTATCAATACTTCAACAAATGTCTGGACTACAAGTGAATTTATGAATTTTACCCAAATGGAAAAACAAGTGTACAGACTTTTTCCTTCGGAAGTTATTCTTGATTCTGCTTTATATGAAGATGCTCATATTAGAGAACTTCTCTCTAAAAAATTTGGACTCAATATGTATTTTCTCAAACCAGTAAAAGAGCCTAAAAAAAGTCTTTTAGATCATTTTGGAGTAAAAAACTTGGTGTGATATGGTATAGAAGAAAAACCTCTAGCTCAGAAAGCAGCAGCTCTTATACTAGAGTATTTACAGTCAGTTCAGAAAAATGATCTTCCTTTTTTAAATACTCTTAAGTTTGAAAGTTATTCTGGTATGGTAGATATGGATGACTCTACTTTGAGAAGTCTCGATATTCTCTATAACTTTTTTACAAAATCTTGAAAAGAAGGTACTTTGTTTTGAGTTCTTGCAAAAACTAAAACTGCTATGGGAACAAGACTTTTGAGAGAAAGTCTGGTAAAACCTTTGTATAATATAGAACAGATACAAGCTCGTCAAAAAGTAATAGAGGAGCTGCTGAAAGATACAGTACTTCTTTCTCAAATGCAGGAGCATCTCAAATATATAGCTGATATGGATACTATACTTACAAGACTAGCTTTATGAAGAGCCACACCACGTGATATGCTTTCTCTTAAGCGTTCACTTTGAGCTATACTTACTATAAAAAAACTTATCCAAGACTCAGGTAATCCAACCCTATGTTCACTCTTTTCAGAATAAACTCATCTTCAAGAGATAAAAAATAACATCTTGCAAGGGATGTTTCTTGACCAAATACAGTAAAGACCTATAATCTAGGAGTTTACTTTATAATTTTTTCGTATGAAAAAGTTTCTTTTAGTTGCCATGTTTGCTTTTTTTGCATCCACAGCTGCCTATCTTTCACTCTGAGCTCAAGCAGAGACTGCTACTTCTAGTACTGGTACTACGAGCACAGCTTGTACTGATGAATATGCTCCTATATGTGGGCAACCAAAAATGCCTATTTGTAGTACAGGGCTTGCATGCGTGCAAATGATGCCTGCTCCAAAAACGTTCTCAAATAAATGCGAACTTTACAATAGTGGTGCTGAATACCTCTATCATGGTGAATGTAAAACTGATACAGTTGTTTGTCCTGAAGTAATGATGCCACAGGAAAAAGAAGGATGTAAAATAGTTTCATATGTTGATGAGAGTGGGTGTAAAAAAGTAAAGCAAACTTGTGAACAAACTGTGTGTACGCAAGAATACTCTCCTGTATGTTGAGTTTCAAAACTTCATGAATGTTGTTCTGCAAATGCTCCAGATAGTTGTCAGACAAAAAAGGTTTCTTGTACTCAAAACTATTAAACATTTTAAAATTAATTTCTTTTTAAATAATTCAGGATACACTCTTTCGTATGAAGGTGCATGTAAAACTACAGAGCCTGTTTGTCCAGTATATGACCCTGCAAAACCAAAAGAAGGATGTTACTATGAATGGATAAAAGATGAAAATGGTTGTAAAAAACCAAAGCTCGTATGTAAAGAACAACCAACCTGTCCTGTATACAAGATGGCAGAACCAAAGGAGGGCTGTACTTATGAGTATGTGAAAGATGAAAATGGTTGTAAAAAACCAAAACTTGTATGTATGGATGACCTCGTATGTAAAAACGGAGGAACAAAGAGTGAAGGTTGGTATACTCCAGAAGGGAAACTCTATAAATATGCTGACTGTTCTAAAGACGAACCAGTCTGTCCAGTATATGATATGGCTGCTCCTGCAGAAGGATGTTATTATGAATATGTAAAAGATGACAATGGATGTAAGAAACCAAAACTTGTTTGTAAAGAAACAAAATGTAGAGACTACTCTACTATAAAACTTATGACTGAGATGAATGGTTGTCCTCTCGTTTGGTATACTGATGAAAAAGGATGTAAGGCACATAAATACGAGTGTAAAAAAGATGACAAGAATGAACAACTTAAAAAAAGAGTTCAGGAAGCTATAGAATCACTTTTCAAGAGACTTGATAAGAGTGATATGTCTACTCAAGACAAGATAGCAAAACTTGAAGCTGTTGCTGCAGGTCTCAAACAAATCATAGAGAAAAAACCACAATTTAAAGAAGTTCTGACATTTGCAATTGAAAAAATCCATGTTCAGATACTTAGCTATGAAGAATCAAGTGATGACAGTGATATATTTGAACTCTTCCAATAATTATAATGTATGAAAAGTCCCTAGAAATAGGGACTTTTTTATTTATAGTTTTTTATTATGAGTGCTTTATTTGTCTGAAAATTTTAAGGGTACTGCATTAGTAGTTTCTAGTATTCACTTTTCTCATATATAGTATAAATTTTCTAGTCGAATTCAAAAATATCCAGGGATATATATACCAGGTTCTATAGTGATGTACATATATTTTTTGAGTTGCATATCTGGATGCTTACTAAAGTATGGATACTCGTGAATACGGATTCCTACACCATGTCCCAATCCATGGGAATAGAGTATTTTTTTCATATTTACTTCAAATCCTAAAAAACTCTCATACCCTAAACGATAAAATAAGAATTCCCAATCATCTTTTTTTTCCTCAGCTTTCTTGAGTGCAAACTCACGAGTAGTACGGTCAAGTTCTCAGACAGTTAGTCCCTCTCTGGCAACTGAAAGGGCAAATGTATGTATCTCATATACGAGATCTTGAACAAGGCAAAAGTCTTGATAGAGTTGCCCCTCTTTTTCACCTATAAAAAGTACTCTTGTAAAGTCAGAGCATCTCCCTCCAGAAGATACAGCTCCTATATCAAACAGTACAGGTCACGCCACTACTACATCGTCTCACGAAGCAGTTTGGAGTGGTATGTGGTGAGGTACAGCAGAGTTTTTTCCTGCCGATACTATACTAGGGAATGCTTCACCTATTCCTCAAAGTTTTTGTATTTGTTCGCGTATGAGGAAAACTATTTCTTTTTCAGTTTTTCCTTCAAGTGTTCCAACTTGATTCATATTTTCAAGAGTTTGAAAAACAGTCTCTATTATTTCTACTGCTTGCGCATGTTCATGTCTTTCGTCGGGCTGTTTTAAAAGCCTTCTTTCATCAAAGTCAGACCTATTTATAACGAGCGTATTATCTCACATATTTGAAAGTATTTCCAAGAGTTGGTCGAGTGTAATAAGCGTGGAAAGACTTAGTGTTTTCTGTGAAAAAGATTCAAAGAGAGACTTTAATGCTTGAGATTTTTCTTTGGTATATATAACATCAATATCTATTGTCTTTCATCAAAAACGAGAAGCTATGAGAGTAGTATCTAATGTTTGAGTTTTGAGAGACTCAGGAAGTACGAGGACTATGTGAGTTTCTTGTATGAGCATATACCCAAAGATCGGATCAACTCATAAAAAATATAGAAAGTGATCATCACGCATTCAAGTTGTATGGTCTGTCACATATAAAGACAGAGAGTTAGTAGGCGTTACGTTGATATGTATGTTATCTACGAGTGCCATTGCTTGAGTGTGAAGTGGAGTTGTTGTTTCTCCTAGTAAGAGAGAGATGTTCTTGAGTTTTTCGTCTTGGAGAGCAAGAGAGAGTTCGTGTACTTGTCCTACTACGAGTCCCGTTGGTATATGGAGAGTTTTGATAGCTTTTGTTGTTTTTAGATGCATGAGTATCTCTTGTAGTCTTTTTTGTTTTGCTTCTACGAGATGTACCGATACATCAAATATTCATAGAGATGTTTTCACTTGAGTGTTATGGAGCGACTTTGAAACTCCTTCATAGTAACGTGCATCTACAAACAAGTCTATAGTTGATGCATCAACATACATCCATCCCATGGTAGGTTGAAAAGTGAGCACTTCCATAAAGAGCATATCTTTTATTCCAGAGTCGTCATCGGTGATATAGAGCCTACCATCATTTAAAAAAGGACTTTTGGTCTGTAAATGCATATATTGACTATTTATATAAATTCATTAAAATTATTTTCTATAAAAAATCAAATTATCCTCTCAAGTATGGATAGACACACAGAAGAGTTTTATGCATGGTCACAAATGCTATGAGCAAGAGTTGATGCAGATACCTGAGAAATACTTCAGCAAGTAAAGTGAGAAGTAGTCTCTCTTGTTGAAGTCCAGACAAATGGAAATATACAGAGTGTTGTTGGTGAGGTATCAAAGATAGGGAAATGGGGGGAAGATAAAATAGATATATTTCTCAATGGGCTCCATAAAGTGCAAAGTGCCCCTTTTGACTTTGTAGGAGATGAGGTATGTGTAGAAGTGAAAACATCTGCAGTTGGAAATGCGAGTATCATAAAAACAAATCAGCTAGAAGCATTCACCAGAGTCTCACACAGTGATAGATACTATGCTCTCGTGTTTTACAAAACTACCGATGGGAAAAAAGTTATGCTCCCAAATACTGATGTATCACAAAGACTTGCTGTAGAAGACATTTTTATTTTCCCTATTGAGTATATTATTTATTACTTCAACACTTCAGGGCGTAAAAAAATACAGATTCGTTCATGAAGTGAGGATGACTCCTTTATGAAAATTCATAGAACAGCAGCGAGAGCGTTGTATGCACTCGATACTGGAACGGTATTTACTAAAAAGGAGATGACTGCATGGGGGAAAAGAGTATGTGTCATTGAATATTCGCAAAAGCCACTTTCTATAAACCAGACATTTGCTTAGCGCCTTTTCCTTTTTCAAAAACGTTCTTTAAGACGTTTGAAGTTTTTTTCTCAGAGTTTTTCCTCCAGTACGAGGTTGAGTTGTGCCTCTTCATCAAAGAGAGCAAAGTCCATATCTAGACCGTTTTGTTTTTTGAACTGATAGTCTTCATAGTTTCCGTATGAGAGTGAAAGTTCTGCGTTTTGTACAAACCAGATATGCGTTGCCATCTTGTTTACAAAGTATCTGTCATGAGAGATAAACAAGAGTGTCCCTCAAAATTTTTTCAAAGCAAATTCAAGTGCTTCACGACTGTCATAGTCGAGGTGGTTTGTCGGTTCATCGAGTATGAGGAGGTTACACTCTTTTTGCCCGAGTATAGCAAAGTGAAGTTTGGTAATCTGTCCTCCTGAGAGATCTTTTACTTTTTTGTATAGGTCTTCATAGCCAAACAGGTAGTGACTAAGTATAGCTGTAAGATAATCATCTCTATAATAGAGTCCATGCATTTCAAAGTTTTCTTTGATAGACTTCTCTTTATCGAGTTCCTCATGCAATTGTGAGTAGTAAGAGTAGTTGAGTGTTTTCGACTTGTTGAAACTTCCATCCAAAAGAGGTATTTCTCCTATGATAGTCTTGAGGAGCGTTGATTTTCCAGCCCCGTTTTCTCCTACGATACCTACTTTTTGTCCCTTGTAGAGCGTGATATCATTTATAAAAAACAGAGGCTCTTTTCGACCAATAAATACTTCTTTAAATGTTAGAATCTTTTCTGAAGAATCCTCTATATATCCAAACTGAAACTTTGGTTTTTTTGGTATGTAAGGTGCTTCTATACGTTCTACTTTTTCTATCATCTTTTCGCGAGACTTAGCCCAACCTGCACGACTCCCCGCACGAAAACGGTTTACGAGATCGCTTTGTTCTTGTATCCAGTCGCCTTGTCTTTCATAGTCTTCCAGCATTTTTTTCTCACGTTTTTCTCTCTCTTCTACATATCCACTATAGCTTGAATGGTAAAGAGTTATAGGTCTTTGAGGGTAGAGTTCATATGTTTTATCACAACTTTTATCGAGAAATTCTCTGTCGTGTGAGATGATGATATATCAACCACTCCACTTGGTTTCGAGGTAATTTTCTAGCCACTCTGTCGAGGCAAGGTCTATAAAGTTGGTTGGTTCATCCAGACATAGTATATCTGGCTTGAGTAAGAGGATTTTTGCGAGTGCTATTTTTGTTCTTTGCCCACCGCTTATTTCTTTGAGTTTACGTGGAAGAAGCTCAAGTATTTTCATACCATTTGCTACATTGTGTATATCTTTTTCGTAGTCATATCCCCCTATGTTGTTGAAGTGTTCTAGAAGGGAAGAGTATTTTTCTATCGTTTCTATATCTCCATCTTGAGACATCTGCTGTTCAAGAACTTTGAGTTCCTGTTCCATCTTGAGCACTTGAGAAAATGCATCTTTGAGTTCCTCATGTACGGTCCTTTCAGGATGATCGTAGTGAATTTGTGCAAGGTATCCTAGTGATAAAGAACCAATGTTTTCTATCTTTCCATCATAGCCTTGTATCTCTCAAGTGATTATTTTCATGAGGGTTGATTTTCCAGCTCCATTAGGTCATACTATTGAGACTCTATCTCTTTCGTTGAGTGTCATAGAAATGTCTTTGAGAATCTCCGTTCCATCTATTTCGTATTTCTCTATATGTACTTTTAGGTGTTTCACGCGTAGTTTTTAAGTTCAGGCAAAGAGTATTGAAAAACGTATAAAAATCAATTTAAAGAGAGTTCCAATATCTTGGAGTTATTCATAATCCCTTGATTGTTTCACGAATTACAAGAAGTCATACATCCCCAGGATGATGAGGAATAGATATTTTTTTACTTCATTTGTGAAAATGCCTATGTCCACCGGAAGCACGTTTTTCTTTTTCTATAAACTCTAAAACTCAGAGCTTTCTAGCAACTTCTTGAAATGATATAGCTATAACTTTTCCCGATATACCTTGTAAGCCAGCTTCTATGTCAGATGCTTCTGGAGGAAGTTCTGGAGTGAGAAAGTTATCGATTATAGTTCTATCTCCATTTTTCATATACCTGAGTATAGTATTTTTAAATCCCTCAAACTCTGTTTCACTTATTTTTCCAGAAGTTATGAAATATTCATAGAGAACGTGAATTCTTCTTCTACATTCAGTAGACTCAATTGGAGAAAGAAAGCGAAAAATTTTTCCTATGTCATTGAATTGTTTAATTTTCTTCTCAGATAGAGAAAATAAAAAGTGAAAAAAACTCGCTATATTTTCGAGAGCACTTATTGTTACTCACTCTTCTTGTATATACCAAGATGCAAATTCTTGATTGTATCCATTGAGTATTTTTCCAATTCGTGCTAGAAGTCAGTAGTGTTCAGTTGTTCAACTTTGTTCTACTTTTTCTACTAGAGGATTGGCTATCTGTGTTCAAAATATCTCTAGAATATCTCTTTGATCGTATCACAAAGTTTCTTGTTTTGCATCTCAAATGATTGCTTGCGTTTTTTGTGCCACATCACTCTCTCTGAGATATATAAAAATTATTTCTAGAGTATCATTATCGTATGTTGTTTTCTCATTTAGATGTTGATTTCTACATACATCTATAAATATAGAAACTTTTCCTGTAAGTTTTCGTATGTTAAAATCTTGATTATCATGAATGACTTTTTTCAATATCCCAATAAGAAATAGTATATCTTCATCACTGTTTTTGTGAGAAAATATTTCCCAGAGAAGTTTTATCCTATATTTTTTTCATACTTCAGAAAAAAGAAAAAATATTTCATTTAGAAGCACTCATATGTCTGGAAAAAATCTTTGAAATACAAGTTTTTGATTTTGTTCAATGATACTTTCTATACTTTCATTTTCTCAATGTTCTTGTGAAAATATTTCTTCTATTTTTGCTGAAAGTATTTCGGGAGTTATATACATTCAAAGAGATTCAAGTGATTTTAAAGCTTCTTTATATCAAGGATGTTTGCTTGGTAAAAACTTGAGTTTTTCTTTTGCTTTGCGAAGAGTCTCTTTATTTTGAAATAATACTTGTTCAGCATTTTGAGTGCGAATATAGAATATGTATTCGGATATAATTTCTGATAGAGGATTTCCTTTATGTTGTTTAAAGTATGTAATTCATCTAAGTAACATAGTTTCATCTATCTCTTTTCCTAACATCATCTCAAACATTTCCCTTGCCTCATGTGATATCTCTGTTTCTAAAAAAAATGCCCTTCACTGTATCAGTGTTGTTGCAATAATTCTCTTTTTTTGCGTAGGAATTTTTGCTGCAAAAAGCTCGGTACTCAAAGGACTCTTGTAAAATAGTACCATATCTGAAGACTTTGGCTCTTCATAGAATACATATGGATTGAAGCTCTGGTTGAGAAAAAGTCATAGGTCTTGAGATTGGATACTTTCAAGTGTTTCTACTGCAAATGCCATAAGCGATAATATTGCTTCTGCTTGAGGTTGTTTGAATACCACTTCAGGACTTCCATTACTATGAGCCGTTTTTTTGAGTTGTAAAAAGTAAGCAAATACTTTCTCAAATATAAAAAAGCACATACTTACTTTTTGTGCGTATTTTTGAGCATCCTTTCACTTTATGGTCTCGAGGAGTAATATTGCATCTTGCCAAAGAGAGAGTTGCATCACTCCATTTGGGGAAGATGCCCCATATTTCTTATGAAACTCATGAACTTTTTGTACTATAGTTTCAGGAAGAAATTCTTGAAACTTCAACATTCATAAAAATATAAAACCAATGACATCTTGATTGAGAGTTGTTGTCGTAAGGGTAAAAAACCTTTCACTAAAAAGAGGCTTTCAAAAATCATTGGTATCAACTATAGTAGGAAGAGCATGTCAGAAAAAAGCTTTTTTTTCTTGGTCACTTTCAAAATCTGCTCAAAGTATGTGTCTTAGTACTCTACTTTTTTTCACTATTTCTATAAAACTATCTGCTATCTTTTCCTTTGGTTCGGTTTTTTTTGCTTGCTCTATATATATGTGCATTGCTCCTATAAATATTTCTGTGAGTACTTTTTTTGCTTGATCGAGATTTTGTTGAGTATGGGTGTTATGCTGTTTTTCAAAATTTGTAGCCTCTGTAAAAATATGAGATAGCATGTCATCTATCTTAAGTTTGCGAAGATGTATTTTTAATGTACTTTCTAGACTTTTTAATAGTGCTGTATCTGACTCCAAAAGTTGACGTGTTTGCTCTCAAAAACCTAGTCATGCAAAAAGAGGAGATCATAGAATACTTGCAAGAACTCAAGGTTTTTCTTGTGAAGTTTCAGAAATGTTGCTATGTAATCAAGTCATATAGCTCTATAAGTTTCTTCTTATTCTATAATATTTTAAGATTTGTCAATCTGCATTTTTCTTTTCTTATAGCCAATAATAGAGGGAGAATAATTTTTTGCAAAAATGAACTTTGTTCGTACAATTTAGAGGCAATTTTTTAAGAAACTAAAAAGTAATATTTTGTATGAAAAATTTGAAAATACCTAAATGAATGAATTTTTATAAAAAGGACAATAAAAATAGCTTTAAACCTCTCGCAGTTTTTTTTATTATTTTTGTTACACTTGCAAGTATCATTCCATTTATAGAGCAAGGGCAAAAGTTTCAGGATACTGTTATAGGACTCAATACCTTGGAACAAAAGTTTTCTAGTGGAGCATATACTGAGATAGAGATAGATGGAAATAAAGCTATAGCTACACTTGTAGGAAGTGGAACAATTGTAAATGGAACAACTATTCTTCCTCGTGATATTGCTATTCTTCCAAGTAATGATTCTCTCAATGATTTAGGATTGAAAAATCCAAGTGTAAAAACAAATATCCTTGTAAAAGATAAGACAAGCCAAAAATTTTGGTCTGAGATGCTTCCTACAATTATTGCCTTTATACTCTTTTTTGTAGTAGCACTGTTTCTTATATCTCGTATGGGTGGTATGGCAAATAATGCTATGCTCTTTGGAAAATCTCGTGCAAGGTTGTATGATAAAGATAAAGATAAAATTCTTTTTAAAGATGTTGCTGGAGCTGAAGAAGAAAAAGAAGAACTTCAAGAAGTAGTAGACTTTTTGAAAAATCCAAAAAAGTATCGTGACGTTGGAGCTAAAATTCCAAGAGGAATACTTCTTGTATGACCTCCAGGAACAGGGAAGACAATGCTCGCTCGTGCGGTAGCTTGAGAGAGTAATGTTCCATTTCTTTCAATATCAGGAAGTGAGTTTGTAGAAATGTTTGTTTGAGTTGGAGCTTCAAGAGTAAGAGATTTATTTACCAATGCTAAAAAAATAGCGCCTGCGATTATTTTTATAGATGAGATAGATGCTATAGGAAAAAAGAGAGGACCAGGACTTGGTGGAGGACATGATCAAAGAGAACAAACACTCAATCAAATACTTACGGAGATGGATTGATTTGATAATGAGACAAACGTTATAGTTATGGGGGCGACAAATAGAGCTGATGTACTTGATAAAGCACTTTTGAGACCTGGAAGATTTGATAGAAAAATCACCGTAAAACTTCCATACCAAACTGATAGAGAAGAAATTCTTAAAATACATGCAAGAGATAAGAAAATAGAAAAAGATATAGATTATAAATCGGTTGCTGCTCAAACTGTTGGATTTAGCGGTGCTGATCTCTACAATGTGATGAACGAAGCAGCTATTCTTGCTGCAAGATACAATGAAAAAACTATTACTCAGAAACGTATCCAAGAATCACTTGAAAGAGTTGTTATGGGGTTGAGAAAAAAGTCTCTGGTTATGAATGAAAAAGAGAGAAATATAACTGCTTACCATGAAGTAGGACATGCACTTGTTGGAAGACTTCTTCCAAATACTGATCCAGTGCACAAGATAAGTATTACTCCACGTGGTGGGGCTCTCGGAGTGACTTGGTTTATGCCAGAGAAAGATGAGATACTTACTTCAAAAGTGAAATTTCTTGATGAACTTGCTACACTTTATGGTGGAAGAGCTGCAGAAGAAATATTTTTTGGAAAAGAAAATATTACTACATGAGCAAGTAATGATATAGAAAGAGCTACAAAAATAGCTCGTGCTATGGTTGCTCGTTATGGTATGTTTGATGACATAGGAAAAGAAAACTTTGAAGGTGAATATATCTCTGATAATCATCTTTGAATGCAAACAGATAAACCTTTTATCTCTGATAAAGCACAAGAGAGAATAGATGAAAAGGTAAGAGAAGTACTTTCATGAGCCTATCAAACAGCGATTGATATTATAAAGAAACATCAAGACTTACATGAAAAGATTGCACAAGACCTCCTTCAAAAAGAAGAGATAACACGTGAAGAGTTTGAGTCATACTTTCAAGTTACTCCACAGGTAGCATAAATAAAAAAACGAGCTTTAGCTCGTTTTTTTTGTTATCGTGTTTTTTGCTCTTGTGGTTTTTTACGGTACATCATATTGTATGTATCAAATGGATACATTTTTCCATCTTCTTTTGCAAAGTGCATACAGCTACGTTTTACAGACTTTATATCAAAGTTATATTTATCGAGAAATTGTACTATCATAATTCGAAAAACATTTTTATACTTGAGTTGCGCTGGGATAACTGCTCATGGAAGACAGCATAAGAGTGAACCAAAACAACTTGCTGCTTTTTCTCCATTAGCTCAGAGTGAAAAGAGGTTGATGAAGTGTTTTTTTAGTTCTGTATTTTGTTCAAACATTATTCTATTTTCAGCTCCAGCTAGAATTTGTTCCTTTGAAATATGTCTTCCAAGAGGCATAAGACCTCCTGCTTCATTTTTGAGGGCATAACACATAGCTATACATTCTGGATGACAAGGAATAGGAAGAATATCTTCAGGAGTAAACATATTTTGAGTTTGTTCACATATCTTTCTTCTGATTTCTGAGATAGTTACTCTATCTGGATTTCACTCATATCTTCCAACTGATTGAACGAGTTGAAATGTTATACCACGAATATTTTTCTTTGAAAGTGCAAAGCGAATCAAATCACCAATTTCATTTTCATTTTTTCCTCTTTGAAGTACGACTACAAGTGTTACTGGTATGTCGTATTTTTCAAGATTTTCTAAACATTTTTCACGGATTTTGCTCATATACTGTCCACGGAGTTCTTTCGTGTACTCTTCATTCTTGATGCTATCAAACTGGAGATACACTTCAAAATTGGGCATATAGGTTGCGAGGCGTTTGGTAAACTCTTCGTCGCTCGCTATTTTTATCCCATTGGTATTTACCATGAGATACCTAAACGGTCTTTTTTTGGCTCTATCAAGTATTTCAAAAAAATCAGGATGTATGGTAGGCTCTCCTCCAGATATTTGTACTATGTCAGGTTCATCTTCATTTTTACAAATCACATCAAACATCTTTTCTATATCTTCTAAACTTTTATGTGGGAGATTTGCTTCTGAGTTTGCGTAACATACAGGACATTTCATATTGCAACTATCGGTAATCTCAACAATAGAAAGGCAAGAATGTTGCTCGTGGTCTGGGCATAGTCCACAGTCATATGGACATCCTCTAAGTATTTCTGTATTTGGTGCATTTGCTTGATCTCAGGGTTTTATAAAGTTTTTTTGGAGCTTATGGTATTCTATATCGTCACCAATAAGTTCTTTTTGTTCTCCATGAGTAGGGCAGCGTTTTATCATCCATACTTTATTATCTGCAAAAATGATTTTTGCATCAATAAGCTGCATACACTCATTGCACATGGAACGAGTAAA
>CAYTMN010000012.1:0-22951 GCA_964438925.1 uncultured Candidatus Peribacteria bacterium | reverse complement strand
AAAGAGAAAGAATCAAGACTAAGTACTAAATTATTATGCTTTTGGAGCTTCTTCTTCTCAAGCAGCAGCAACTTCTTCTGTTGGTGCAGCAGGTGCTTCAGCAACTACCTCAGCAACAGTCTCAACAGGTGCTTCAGCAGCAACTTCAGGAGCAGCTTCAACCGCTACTTCTTCTGCAACAACTGGTGCAGCAGTTTCTTCTACAGCAACTGGAGCTTCTTCTTTTACTTCAGCAACTGGAGCAGGAGCAGCCTCTTTTTTAGGAGCAGGAGCTGAGCTTAGGTTTGCCATATTTTCAGTTTCAAGTTTTTTTGCAGCAGCATCGAAAAATCTTGCAAGTCCTGCAATAGGAGATTGCATAGAACCAACGAGTCTTCCAAGAAGTGTTTCTCTTGAAGGCATTGCTGCGATCTCGATAGTTTCAGCTTCGTTTTGGATTTTTCCTTCAAAAAATGAAAGTACCCACTTGATTTTATTTTCTCCACCTTTCTTTGCTATGATTTCTTTCATTGCTTCATTTACTTTTCCAAGTCCTGCAACAGCATCATTTGTAGAAGTGATAACTGCAACTTGTCCTGGAAGTGCATCAAGCTCTACATCTACTCCATGAATCTCTTTCATAGCGAGTTTGATAAGTGTCTTTTTTGCGAGCATAAACTTTCCTCCAGCAGTTCTTAGGTTGCTTCTGATACTGTTAAAATCTGCCATAGTAAGACCTACGTTTGTTGTAAATCCTACGCTCTTTGCCTCCTTGAGAACTTCTTTAAGTTGGTCAAGGATCTCAGCTTTTTTTGCTTTTGTTACTGCCATACGTTTGTTGGGGTTTAAAACTAAAAAAATCTCCTTTGGAAGACCAAAAGAGAATGTTCAATTCATAAATAGAATATCTTTCTCCTCATCTGCGTAGGACTTACTATTGCCTACGGTCTTCGATAAGTGTAGCTAGATTATATGATTTTATTTTCTAAGTCAAATTTTTATTGAGGGATTTACAAGAAAAAATTCTTTAAATGATTTCCCTTCTAATGGTTTCTGAGATTCGAGTAAAACATTCATACGGGATAGTTTCGCTTCTTTTAGCCATTTCATAAATATTGTTTTTGTGTTGTGTATCTCTCCCAATAACTTCTATACTCTCTCATACGGAAATATCGACTCACTGAATATCGAGCATACACAGGTTCATACAAACTCTCCCAATAATAGGAAGCGGTTTCCCCTGAAAATATAGAGTGTAGTTGGAACTCAGTTTTCGAGAAAGTGCTTCATAATAGCCAATAGGGACAACTCCTATCGTCATATCACAAGGTGCAGTATATGTGCAGTTATAACTCACAGTCTCACCTTTTTTGAGTTGTTTTTTTGCTACCAGTGTTGTAGAGAGCGAGAGTACAAGTTGGAGGTCTTTCCCCTTATGAAAGTATGCATCTTTCTCACTCAAAGGGTTTACTCCATAGAGTCCAATTCATAAGCGAACTGCGTTACAAGTAGTATCTTGAAATTTCATTGTTCCTGCGGTATTTCCTATGTGCGTATAGCTGAGAGAAAAGCCATTTTGCTGACAAATCTCTATCGATGTTTGAAAGAGTTGTATCTGTTTTTGAGAGTAGGTATTTTCCTCACTATCTGCATCTGCAAAGTGTGAAGCTAGTCCTTCAAGTTCGAGTTTTGGATACTTTTTCAAAGCCTGTAGAAGTGTGAGTAATTGCTCTGGTTTTACTCACTGTCTTGCCATTCCTGTATCTATTTTTATATGTACTTTTATGTGTTTTTTAAGATTTCCAAGAGCATGAATTGAGGCTTCGTCATACACAAAAAACGTAAAGTTTTTTAGCTTCATGATAGCGTAGTTTTCAGGAAGTGTATAGCCCATGATAAGTATAGGAGTTTTGTTGTGTTTTCTCACTTTGAGTGCTTCAAAGTAGCTATCTACACAAATATAGTCCAGCTTCTGAGTTGAGAGTATCTTTGCTACAGCTTCTATGCCATGTCCATAGGCATTTCCTTTTATGGTGGGAAAAACAGAAACTCAAGGATGTTGTTTTTGAAATGTATGAAGGTTATGCAAGAGTGCTTTTGCATCCAAAAAAACAGTATTGAGCGTATGAAATGCTTTTTTTCTCAGAAACATAGGGCTACTTTAGGGATTGAACGAGTTTTCTAAACCAAAGAGTTTCACCAAAAAGATAGGTGAGGTCATAGTGGGTTCTTTCCGGACTTACCCCTCTGTCTATAAGATCTTGTGATACTTTTCCTTCTTGCAGAACTTTTTCTATGAGCGCTATTTTTTCAGCATATGTACGGCCTCGTGTCGGGAACTTTACAGTATCTAGGTTTTTAAACTTTGAGAAAAAGAGGTATGAATAGAGATTGAGCGTATCTCCTTTTGCATAAAACGTTGAGAGTTCTTGTGCTTTGAGTTTTGCTTCTCCTCAAAGTTTGAGTGTTTGAGACTTGAGGTATGCTATACCTGACTGTATAGAAGACTCTATCTCTTTTTCAAGAGTTGTGAGGCTCTCAATATCTTCTTTTTCTAGCGTTATACTTCCCTGTTTAACGCCAGATTGTATAAACTTTATCCCTTTAAGAAAAGAAATAATCGCTTTGTTTTTTGGGTCAGATATAGGTTTTTGTGCATCATAAAAGAGGTCTACTCGTTTCAGAGAACTCTTCAGGAGTTTCCATACACTTTGGTACGCTTCTTGGTCGTCTATTAGAGAAAGAGTGTGTGATTCAAGTATTGACTCAATAGCCACAAAAACATCTTCATAGTCTCCTTGTAGCAGATGAATTTTTTCTATATTTGAAAGTGCAGGATCAAGTACTATCTTTTTAAAATCTGGACGGTATCTTTTTTTGACTATGAGGTCATTTACTACGACGGTACAAATGTCACGAGTGGTATACTTGTGTTCTGCAAAACAAAGTCCGTTGTTATATCTACAGAAGTCTCCTTCTCCAAAAACTTCAAAGGTCACATCTGGAAACTCTGTGAGAATTTGCTCTATCTCTTTAAGTGTCACTTCACGACTCAGAATAATCTTGTTAATTTTATAGTTTTCTAGTAAAAAACGAATCGCTTCACTGTTGTATACGGCAAGAATCGTTGAAATATTTATCTTTCATGTATACTTTTTCTTTTTTAAAAATTCTAGTATCCCTATATTTCCACAGATAATCCCGTCTAAACCTGCTTGCAAAAACTCTTCGTACATACGCTCAATAAATGGCATAGTTTCATCTGTATAGTACCGGAAGTTGAGGTTTCAAAATATCTCTAAGTTATATGAGTGTACCTCTTGTACTACTTGCCTGAGAGTTTCAAAGTCTGTTATCTGTTCATGCTCTGCAAATCTCCCGTTTGGGCTCACCTCAAAACCAAACTTTTCGTACCAATACGGAGGGTTATACCCTGTAAAAAACTCCCCTGCTCCAGAGGCAACAAGGTTGGCAACATGATCATGTATGTCTTTTGCGTTTTTCCCTTTTGAAGGAAATCCTAATCAAATTATCTTTTTAAACATAGTTTTAGTTTCACCGTATTGTATAGGTATTTTTACAAGAGTAAAGAAGAGTTTTTTGCAAAAAGAGACAAAAAAAATCCCGCTTTCGCGGGACTTTCTTTAAAAATATACTTTCGTTGCTAAACTTCTGTAATGGTTTCTAACGATAGCTTGTTCTCTTTTTTTTCTGTGCGAGAGTTGCTTGATGTTGTACCTTTCGGTTTTCAACTTTGTTGCAATTCTAGATTGGAAAAAAAGTTTTTTATATCTGAGAACGAGTTTCTCGTTTGATTCACCATCGTTTTTTACGGCGTATATCATAGAGTTACCTCTCCTTATTTTAAAAATATAGGCTCATCCTTATGCAGGATAAGTACGAAGCATTATATTGAAACTTTCATTTTGTCAAACGAAAAAATTGCTTAAGATGTGGGGGTATATTTGTAATTTTTTGTATGCACGAATCAAGACTTAAGAAACTAGAGTGAATGATAAAAGATATTATTCCAGAGATAATTTTTGAAGAGACTGCCGAACTAGAAGCTGATTTTTGAATCATCACGGTAACGTGAGTGAAGCTGAGTAGTGACCTCTCATACCTCGATGTATTTGTCAGTTCTTTCCTAAACCAAGAAAATCTCCCAAAGGGACTTGCTGAGTTCAACCACGAAATACAGCGTAAGCTCAACAAAAAACTTCCTTTATATAAACTCCCTCGCATCCGTTTTCGCTATGATGACTCTTGAGAGAGAATGGCAGAAGTAGACTCACTTATAAAGAAACTCAAAAAGGAAAAAAAGTAATATGAAGGCTATAAAAAAGTTTATTTCTCATTTCCGAAAATCCTCCTTTAAAAAAGAAAGAGAAAAAGAAAGGAGGAGACTTTTTGTAGCGCCAAAGTCTGAAAGTGTTTTTAAAAGGAGAAAAAATATAGGGGTAAAAATCCCTGATCTGTTTAAGTACCTTCACTTTAGTCCATATACTTTGAGGTATCTATATATCGGAATATGAGCTTTTGTCATCCTAGCGAGTCTTTTTGCGATATATGGACCCGTGTTTGTGGTAAAACAAATAGAGATTTTGAGGCAAGAAGACATAACCAATCTCAATATAGCCTATAGATCGGTAGAAGATATTCGTTGAAAGTCTCTTTTTCTTGTAAACTCGCAAGATGTTGCCGAAAAACTCAAAGGGTATCAAAAAAATATTAAGGAAGTAGGGATAAAAAAATTGTTACCAGATACTCTCAGAATCAGTATTGAATCGTACAAAGCTGTTTTTGGAGTGAAGATGAATGAGAAGACCTATCTCGTAACTGAAAATGGAGTACTCGTTCCATGAAAGCTGAGTGAGGATATTATGGAGTTGAAAATGATAGATAAAAATGAAAAGAAAACAGGGATACTTGACTATAAACAGGTTATTTCTCCAAAGATACTGACCAACATTCGAAGTGTTTTTGAAAAACTTCAGACCAATCTCCTCACTACTAAAATAACAGAAGTATACTTTTTCCCAAAAGAAAGAGAAGTGCACCTCACTCTTGAAAATAACACTAAACTTATTTTTGATCTTGAAGGAGATATACAAGATGAAGTAAAAAAGCTCCTTATATTTCATAAAGAGCAATCTGACCTAAAAAAGGTAGCGTTTGTATATATTGATTTGAGGATAAAAAATAAAATCTTTTTCTGTCCTTTGACAAGCGAGTTCCAATGTCGAGTGAATCTCTCTAAAATCTACGGATACTAAAATGTAATTGTTTTCTCTATACCTACTACGAGACCTCCTGAGCTGCTATCTTTAAAGTAGAGGTTATCAACCAAATTTGTGATAATCATAAAAAGTCCTCTTCCTCTGATACCATGATACTTTTCAAATCCATTTTGGAGTTTCTCTGTTCGAATCTGTTCCATATGTGCTGACTTTTTTGCGTGAGATCCATGTCCTGTATCTTCTACCTCTATTGATATATGAAAATCTTTTGAAGTTTTTTGAAGTTTCAGTCTCATATAATTTTTTTCCCCTTTTAAAGAACCATATTCTACGGCATTATTATTGAGCTCGTCACAGATAAGTATAATTCTTGATGCCCATTTTTCTTCCATTCCTAAATTTTTAGTGCAAATATGAGCAATATCTCTCAAAATTTTGGCACTTTTAAAGTCTGAATCGTATTCTAGGTTCAAGTCTATAGTATTATCGTTGATGTAATTTCATAGGGTTTTTTCCCTATCCTTTCCCAAAAATTCGGGAGCATTTACATATATTCTGTCCATCGTTTTTTGATAAACACTCTTATTATACCAAAACTTTTTTTTGAAATCAAAAAAGCCTCTTCTTTTGAAGAGACTTTTTCAGAATTTAATGAGAAAATTATCTCACAGCTTCTTTAAGAGTCTTACCAGCTCTAAATACTGGAGATTTCATAGCTGGGATTTTAATAGATGCTCTAGTTCTTGGATTTACTCCATTTCTAGCAGCTCTTTTAGAAACTTTAAAGTTTCCAAAACCTGTTACGTTAACTTCTCCTCCCTTCTTAAGCTCTGCTGTAATAACAGTAATCATAGTAGCGAGTGCTTTAGATACTGCATCTTGACTTAGACCTGCCTTAGTAGCAACAGCCTTAATAAAGTCTTGTTTTTTCATAGGTGTGTTATGTTAAAAATATAAAATAACGAGAGTAATATAGCAATATAGAGAACAAATGCAAGTTTTTTATATATTTTTTTGCATTGACAAAGCAAAAACCTCAAGTTAGTTGCTGAAAATAGAATATTTTAAAATACTCAGGTAAGCCGTATTATCAAGCGAAACTTTGATGTTTTGCTTATACGGTCAGACGTACCCCGATGCATAGATATCTCAAACTGGTTTTGTGAAGTATTTTCCCCCTTGAGATGACACAGTATATTGAACTTGGTCGGTTGGATGAGCATTAAAAATGATCAAATAGTTATTATTTGAGTCTGCCAAAAACTCATGGACCGTCTTTTTTGCAAATTTGAATTGTGATTCTCCAGTAAGTGTTTCTATAAACTTATAGTCACCTTGTGTGTCTTTTGTAAAGTTTCCAGCTCACGCGAGTCAAAACTGTGAACCAATAATGTTCCACGAAAGAGCATCTGCGTTTGCTGGTGCATTGAGGCTCAAAGAGTCTACATCTATCTGAGATCCTGACGAAGTGACATAATATAGAGGAATAATTTCGTGTTGCCCACTTTCAAGGATTCCTGTAAAGGACTCTGTTTTCGTATCAATAGTAAAACTTACCATCACATCTCTCGCCGGTTTGAAAAGACTTGGTGTTTTTGGATTTTGAGATAAAACGATAGAACGACTATTTACATTTGGAGATATCTCGTCTACTACTCCGTATCCTACATTTTTTATCTTTAAAAGTGCCCACTCTATCCCTCACTGTGCTCCATAATAGGCTTTTATGTAGTTTGCTCTTCCTTTGTTATCTTGAAGTTCACTCAAAACTAAGTGAAATACTCCAGCAGTAAGCACTAAAAGAAACCCTACCATAAGTAAAGCCACTATTACCGAGTATCATGCATTTGCTCGTTTCATACTTACTTTTCAACAATTAAGCTTTGCGATATCGTCGTTTGAAAATCAAACGAATCATTTTGGATAGTAGTATAGGATACTCCTCTTTTTGCAGCTGGGTACATAGAAAAATGTATGGTCACTTTTGGAACGATATCATTTGAAAGTGAAAACTTTAAGTTTCTAAAAACTATATTTTTATTGGTCAAAGGATATTGCCCATCTTTTACGAGTGTACAAGTAGCGCTTGGTGCCTCACAGTCTGGCATGTTAGTCACCTTTACCCAGTCTCCAGTAGTCGAAAGTTTTGCGAGATAGTAGTAGTGAGCCCCTGTATAGAGCGTATCTGAGTATATGTATTTTCCTGTAGCAGTTGAAAAGTTGTAACAGTCATCAAGTATAGTACTAGAGCAAATAACAATCTTGTCTTTTCGTACACTTTCTGCCATATCCTCTACCGCATTTTTTACATTTTCCTGAACACTCCTGTTTATATCTACTTTCAAAGAAAGTGCGGAAGAACTAGAAAATATGACCATCACTGATACCATAATAATAGAAAGTATAGTGATGGAAATAATCACTTCTACCAGAGTAAATCAAAAATGGAGTTTTGGGTATTTCATAGTTTTTTAGAGTCTTTTCCAGTCAGTTACTATAGTTGATATATCTGTTTGGTTGTACCCTCTTTGGTACCATACAACAGTTGCTGTCACTCTCAGAGCATCTGCCTCTGTTACTTCTGTTGCTCACGACATATATACGAGTGGTTCTACTTTGAGGTATCTATAAAAGTTCGTCTTCTTTCCAGAAGCGCAGTCATACGTATATCTTTTTTCTGAGTCTAGGCAGAGTCTATACTGTTGCATCTTGGTACTGAGCATAGAGACTCACTCTCCAAAGTTGTTGAGTTTTTTTACTTTTACTCCAAACGTTGCTGATGGACTATAGTCATTTTCTATAGCGTAATATTTTCCAGGGAGAAAAAAGTCATTTGCTGGACTTGAGTAACTTCCTTTTGGGTTTATTTGCGTCCACTTATGGATGATGCTATAGTTTGCATCACGGATGTTTTTGAAAAGTTCTATCTCCTCTCTTGCGAGGTTTGAAGCGATGATAAAGTGTTTATTGTAGTCGTTGAGGCGTAAGCTTGAAGCTATAACCATGTAAACTGCAACAAGTCAAAACGTGAAGATAAGTATAGCTACAAGTATCTCTATGACAGAAAATCATGCATGTTTTACGATATTTTTCATTGTACGGCGCAAACTCTGGATAAAAGATACAAAAAAGATGCTTAGGAGCATCTTAAAAAAAAAGTCGTTTTTGTAAAGCCTGTTCGCAAAAAGTTAGTAGTCAATAATATGGGTATAGGTGTAATATTGAATTATCTTTTGGAGGTTGGTTTGAGTTGATCATTTAAAAGAAAGTTTGAGCTCTATCACTCCTGCTGGGAACTCTGACTTTGTCCCAGTAGTATCCCATCACCAAAACTTTCCTTGTCAGGAAATAGACTGAAAGAAAAAAAGTGCTTTTTTCTGTGTTCAGATGGTTTCAAGTTGCACTCATTTTGGGAGTTCAAGCGTTCTGATTTTTTTGATTTCACTCGTTTCCAGTGTTCCTATTTCACTTCCTGTAAAGGTGTATGGATATGTGAGGATTACTACTTTATTTTTATCATTTTCTACATCGAAAAATACTCCTACTGACACATTTTTATTGTTATCACTTTGCCCATTTATAGCCATATTCCTTGCTTCATAGAGGATTTGAGAAACTTGTTTTCCTCCTATTTTTACTCTTTGTTTTATTTCATAGTATGAATATGGGATGTAGGTTGCCGCTACCATAATACCAAAGATGGTAATAACTACCATAAGTTCAAGAAGCGAAAATCATGATTTTGTATATCTCATATTATCCTACTGTTTGTGTTACCTTGAGTATGGCTCCAAATATAGCAAATGCAAACCAAAGTACAAACACACTAGCGAGAAGAATCGCAATAGGTTCAATCCATCTTGTAAGATTTCAAAGAGCATGATCTACTTCTCTGGTGTATTGGTCATTTATCTTTTTTGCAACTGCTTCAAGACTGGCAGTTCTTTCACCTACTGCGAGCATCTGCACATAGTCTGAAGGGAAAAACTGATGTTCTTTATCTATCTCTTTCATCGCATCGGTGATCTTGCTTCCTTTTGAAACTTGGTCGATGATAGAAGTAAACATCGTTTCATATACGAGGTTGTTTGACGTTTTTGCTACGAGCGTTAGAGCCTTGATAATCCCTACACCTGAACCAAACAAAGTTCAAAGATTTGATGCTATATTTGAGAGAATATAGTTTTTATATACTGTTCCTACGAGCGGAAGATTGAGGAGCATATAGTCAAAATTTGCCTTTCCTTTTTCTGTATTTTTGTATGCTACATAGATAACAAAACACGTAAAGAAAAATAGTCCGATAAGCAAAAAGTTGCCCTGTATAAAGTCCGAAGTTCCTATGAGCGCTTGTGTTGCTAGTGGAAGCTCTACATCTGACGTTGCAAAGAGAGGTTTAATAGCTGGAATAACATAGGTCAGAACAATAACTACTGAAATAAGCAGGAACAAAAATATAATCAATGGATAGGTTAATGCTCCTTTTATCTTGAGACGAAGGTTGTGTGTTTTTTTCAGTTCTTCTGAGAGTTTAAATAAAGACGCGGTAACCGCTCCTATACTCTCCCCTGCTTCAATAATCGCTACTTCAGAAGCTTCAAATACTTGAGGGATTTTTTTCATAGAACGTGAAAGAGAGTCTCCACTTGAAAGATACATATGGAGTTCTTCTATTTTCTTTTTAAAGTATTGGTTGCGAACTTTGTCTGAAGTCGAAGTTATCGCTTCCGATATGCTCACTCCCCCATCTATAAGTACGGCAAGAAATTCATAAAAATTGTACTTATCTATGAGTCCTACTTTTTTAAACAGAAATAGCTCGTTGTCAGCAAGAAAGTTTTTTATATCCATAGTTTAGGCTATTTGTAAAATATTTTTAGTGGGATAGCTACGTTAAAGCTTCCAGGAATTCCATCGTTTGGATAACTGAAACTCTCTATAAAGAAGTTGTATTTTTCTTTTGGAGAAGTAAGGAAGTCAAGAAACTTCATCATCGCTGCTTCGTCAGATACTCTCACATCAAGCAGTACTTTTGCTTCTTTAAACCCAAACTCATTTACTGTTCCTTCGTTGAGGGTTATTCCTTTCACGAGAGTTACTCCTGACTCTCCGTTGGTGTCTTCCAGATATGAGTAGATGTAGTTTACTATCTCATCTTCTTTGAAGTCGATAGCATAACGGTTGATCATATCGTTTTTTCCAGACTCAAGATCTGTTTTGAGTTTATTGAGCTTTTCTAGCTCTGCCTTTTTATCTGCTTGTTCTTTTGTTTTTTGTACTTGTGTATCGAGGTTTGACTGAAGTGTATAAAAAGAGTTTCTTGTGAAAAACACAAGGATCATCAAAGAAAAAAGCAAGATGATGAGAGATAAAAGTTTGTTGTTCATACGTAGTTTTTTAGATTATATTGGTATTATCTGAGCTTGAAACGAGTAGGAAATGAAATACTATCATGTCCTAAAATACTGTTCACAAACAGAAGGTCAAACTTTCTGTCTTCCAGCTTTCTAAAGTTTGCAACAAAGTTTACGAGTTTTGCATACGCAAGTCCTCTATCATCTGAGTTTACTTTTGCACTTGTCTGGATTTCTCCACCACTAAAGTTAAACCCTTCAAATGTTACTCCATACTTTGATCCTATAGCCTTCATATACTTGATAAATGAAGAAATATTTGATCTTGATGAAAGTTCTGCGATGGTCTTTTCGTTCATCTTGAGAAGTTCATATACTTGAAGCCTCTTGTCTTTTTTTATTTCCTTGATAGACGCATCATAGTGAAGTACTGAGTTTGAAAGTTCAGTATTTATGTTATCTAGGTATTTGTTATAAAAGTGCATCCCTACAGTTGAGACGATAACAGCCACAAAAAAGAAGATACTCAAATAGAGTCCTTTGTTTTTTTTCTGTGTGTAAAAAGTATGATCTATAGCCATATTTTTGTTTTTACGGTTAAATTTTTCCATAAAAATTGTAACATACTTCTTTTATAGGAGCAAAAAATGCAGGTATAAAATATGGTTTTTCTCTAGACTTTTTTTTGAGAAGAGGTCTAGTTATCTTTTATAGTAAGTGTGAGAACTGTTCCTATTGGCAGAGACTGGACCTCTGGGAGTATAGCACTGTTTGGACCAATAGAGGTATTTATATTGAGAAGTTTCTCTCCACTTGGACCACGACTAGAACTCTCCCATATGCAGTTTTCTCCTGTGAGATCACTAATAGTTTCTGTAAAATACGCAGTAAATGATTGCCCTCCACCACTCAGTGAGATAGGAAGTTGTTGCGTGGTATCAGTAAATCAAAATCCTCGTTTTTTATTTTTTTGAACAAATGAATGGATACCATTGTACCTTGTACCATATGCAAAAATAGCATTTCCAAACCTATCTCTGTCGATGAGAATCAGCTGATTTTCCTCAAGAGACTGTCTTGTTTGTGTATATAGCGCCAGAGTCTCTGGAGATATATCAAAGTTTTTCTGGTTGTGAGATGTATAGATTCAAAACTTTTCACGCAACAGTGCAAGTTCTCAGAGAAGTTGTACTTTTTCTATCCCTGCAAATCATGGTAGATACGATTTTGCATAGTTTGGGACTACTCCTCCTTCTCGAACTATGGTCTGCGTATCAATCTGTACTTTTTCAACATACGCTCTTACCAGTTCTGATACAGGAGTATCAGGTACCTGCTCTTTTCAGAGAATCCCTGCTAGTTTCTGTGCATATACTGTTGCATAGTCTATAGGCAGATGCAACAGTGCTGGTTGGATGGTAAATATATCTCTGAGAGCCTCTTCATCAAGTTCTCATGCATGGTTTTGTAGGTGTTGTATGAGGAGGAGTTGTACTACAGGAAAATGCTCTTTTGAACGAAACTGTGTTCCTTGTGAAAGGTCATCTATGTGTATGTTTACATTGTTTTTTGCATCTGTGTAGTTGACTGAGTGAATCTTTTGAATCTTGGTTCCCTTTTTTAAAAAGTGAGAAAGAAATAAAAAAGACTCGTCATCAACTCAGACTATATGGTGTGTTACTCCTTGTATCTCTACTTGTGCCCAAAGACACTCACTTCCTTTCGCGTTTTTTGAGTTGGTATGTTTTGCTCTTGATGCGTTGTTTACCAAAACTACCTGTGTATGTGAAAACTTCCCTTGCTCCAAAAGAGCTATCGCTTGTGCTGCTGTCTGAAGAGAGTTTCAAAACTCTGAACCTACAAACTCTGGTGTGTGTTTCTCATCACTTTGACTTTCTAGTCAGAGTTTTTCTGCAAGCACTTCGTACCAGAGCCTGAGCCTATCAACCGTCGTATCGTGGCGAAATGCATCTTTTGAACTTTGTATTGTATCGCTTATATGTAAGTAATTCATAAAAAAAATTTAAGACATAAAAAAGACTCTCCGTTTTTTTGTTTTACCCCGGAGAGTCGTAAGATGCTTTTTTGATACTTTTACACTAAGCGTCTGACGGAAATCTCTCCGGGAGGCGCATCATCATAGATGTAAAAATATGTATGTTCATATATGTCTTATGCAGATAGGTTGAGTATTTTTAGGAGCCAAGCAACGATAGAGTATGCAAGCCACATAACTATGATACCGATAAGTACGTACTTGATAGTTTCTTTTCCTGACTTGAGTTTTTCTTCTTCTCCTCCTCAAACCATGATCTGAAACCCAGCATAGATAACATAGATAACCGCCACTATCGTTACAAACATAAGGAGGTATCTTACGATATCTTGTATGTATTGAGAGAGAGATCTATCAGTGACAACATCTGTGATTCCTCATTTGAGAACTTGAATTCCTTCTTTGAGACCACACTCACCAGCATCATCACAGTAGTGAACTTTTGGTGTTTCTGGCTCAAAAAACCAAGCTCATGCACTTGTAACAGAAGCCATTACAAGAGCAATTCCTAGAGAGATAGAGAGAAAAAGTTTTTTCATACTTTCACGGTTATTAAATTTACTTTTTCCAAATTATAGCTACATTCTAAAAAATCTCAAAATTTAAATAGAAGTTCTATGAAGTGAAGAGAAATATATATTGTAAGCATCTTGGGAGTGTTATGTACTGCCCTAGGATATTTTGATGGTGTGGTGTGAGTGTGATACTTCATTTTTTCGCTGTGTATCTATGCTCTGCTCGCTTTTCCTGTGTATGTGTTGTGGAAAAAACTCCGCAAGAAAAAGTATCTCACTGGAAAAAAATATGTGTGGGAGTTTTTGTATAGAGTTGTAAATATTTGTGTACTTTTATTTGTCATAGTGTGAGGGACTATCGTCTACCAAAACGAGGTATCTCCTGCTAGTATGCCACAGTATACCCTTACTAACGGGAAAAAAGTAGTATACTTTCAGTCTATGGTTCATATAGGACTTGAGAGTTTTTATGCCGATGTGCGCACCAGTCTCAAACAAAAGAAAAAGCAGTGAGCCGTACTGTACTATGAAGGAGTCGCTCCTGGAACTCCAGAAAATACGGAAAAGTTCAACAAAGCTTTGTGAATACAGTTTAGTAAAGACCTCTACAAAAACTTTTCCAAACTCTATGGAGTGACGTTTCAAAACAACGAAGACTTTTTGGAGGTGGTAAACAACTATGACTACAACGTAGATATATCTATAGATGACATCATGGCTTTATATGCAAAGTCTCCTGCAAGCGAAAAAACAGAGAGCCCTGAAACTGCCGATTTAAATAAACTTCTCATAGAAGAGCTTGCAAAACTCGATGAAAAAAATCTCAAACTCTTAGTCTATGTGAACCAATGAATCATGAACTTTCTCATAAAAAGTAGAACGATACAAGAAACGATGATGAATGAGTTTGGAAACAAAGCACTGTTTGACGTAATACTTGGAAAAAGAAATGAAGTACTCGCAAAAAAAATATGAGAAAGTCGCGATGAAAAAATATTTGTGATGTATGGACTTCTACACTTTGAAGGAGTGCTCAAACTCTTGCTACAGCAAGACCCAGAGTGGAAAGTTATAGAAACACAAGACTTCTACCCTTTTCATACTCCTTTTACTTTGAGAGAAAAATAGACTACGAGTTTTTATAAAAAATACTGGTGATGTAGAGATACCCTGCGATAAAGTAGATAAACATCACTATACTAAAACCAAGCGATAAACTCACATCAAACAGTGCATGGAGAAAGATAGAAGCGAGGATTCAAAAACAAAATATCTGAATATAGCGAAGAGTGAAAAGTCTCTTTTCTCTGAGGTACGCAAGCGTAAAAAAGTACGCAAGAACACTACTACATAAAAGGTGTACTATAAGAGCAAAGCTTGAGCGAAAAAAGTACACTTTTACGAGATCCATACCAAGTCACTTTGCTTGAAAAAGTCCATAAAAATACAGGAGATTTTCTGCAAAACTAAATCATAGTGCTACATATATGGCATAAAGTACTCATACTTTTACGTTTGGGATAGAGAAAATTCCCGTACTCAAAAAGTGAAAATGCTTTGAGGCTTCCTCAACTATAGCGACGATACCGTAGTAGAAAATAATAAGTTTTACACTACTAAAAACAAGGTTTTGAAACGATACTCCTTCCACATGAGGGTTGAGCTGAGGAAAGGACTGAAACACTAAAGAAAGAACATAAAACAGAAGAGATATGAGGAAAAACGCGAGAGAAAATATGGCAAAGTTTTTGAAAAAAATCTGCACGGAAAAGTCTTTTTTCTGGAGCCAAAATCCCACTCACAGGGAAAACAAAAATATAGCAGCAAGCAGGAGAAATCCAGAAGTATTGATTCATAGTATCTCATCAAACCTATAAAACGAATAGACTTTTATAAAAATATTTTGTGTGTTGAGAGCGAAAAATCAGAGAATTGTATCAAAATACAGTACCGGAATAACTGACGCAATACCTGCGAAAATTCAGAGGATAAAACGTTTTTTACTCGCAATGTTTGGGTCAACATAGGAAAAAGTATACCCCCAAAATACTATAGGTAAAAAGCTGATAGCTGCTAAAATAAGAGTTGAGAGAATAAATGTTGTCATAGGTGTGTTTTTTTGATTATACGACTGTACGTAAAAAATAAAATTTATTTTCATACGGCTTTTCAAAAAAACAAAAACCTATATACTCCTTTCTATACAAAAAAACCCATATGAAAACCCTCTTTCTTTTGTTTTTAAAAATAGCCTTTATGTGTGTGGTACTTGCTGTACCACTCTTTGTGATGTATGTTTTTTCGCTGTATATACAGTATGACTTTGACCCAAACTTTTTAGCGATACATGCGTGTGAGTGACAAGGAAAAAAGTGGAATACAGGATCTATAATGTGTGAATAATATGTACAAAAAATCAATTTTTTGGTTTCGACAAGACTTGCGAGTACAGGACAATACTGGACTGTATGAGTGTGTTCAAAATAGTGAACAAATCCTCCCAATTTTCATACTTGATAGTACGCTTATAGATGGGTTTTGATGACTCTCAGACCAAAAGTTTGGGTTTATCCGTGAAGCGATGGAAGCACTCTCAAGTAACATACGTACCCTCTGAGGTGATGGCGTAGTAGTACTTCTAGGAGACCCTCAAGAGCTCGTCCCAAAGCTCGTAAAAATGTATGATATAGATGCCGTTTTTTGTAACAAGAGTTATGGGTCATACGGAACATACAGAGACAGTAAGATACATGAAACTCTCCGTACTTTGGGGTGTGAGATGAAAAGTTTTGCGGACTTTTTACTCGTTGAACCACACGAGGTAGAACAAAGAAAAGTATTTACTCCGTTTTTTAAACTTTGGCTCAAAAAAGTACCCGATGTATTTCCATCACGCCACATCTCTGTGTTTTCCCAACTCAAAACACCAGAAAAACTCGACGCTGTTTGAGACTACATACCTCTCGCAAAACACCCTTTTTTCACTCTCCAGTTTGGACGAGAGAGACTAGAACACTCTATACGTCCAGACTATGAGGCAACAAGAAATACTCTTGATATAGACGGTACGAGTAAACTCTCTGTATACTTGAGGTTTGGAGTTTTTTCTGTGAGAGAAATATACCAAAGAGCAAAACAAGTAAGCTCTGTGTATGTCTCAGAACTGGCATGGCGTGATTTTTGGTGGCATATATTTCACTACTTCCCTGAAACAAAAAAACAAGAGTTTCAAGAAAAAAGACGACACATCGTATGGTCTCAAGATACAGAACTATTTGAAAAATGGTGTCTGTGAGAAACTGGGTATCCACTCGTTGACGCTGCTATGAAACAGCTCAACACTACCAACTGGATGCACGGTCGAGCTCGTATGGTGGTTGCGAGTTTTTTGACGAAAGATATGCATATAGACTGGAGACTGTGAGAACAGTACTTTAAACAAAAACTTCTCGACTACGACGAAGCAGTAAACCTAGGAAACTGGCAGTGGTCTGCGAGTGTATGAGCTGATCCAAAACCACTGAGAGTTTTTAGTCCTATGCTGCAAAGTGAAAAGTTTGACCCACAAACTCGTTTTATACAAAAATATCTCCCTATGCTTGAGGGAGAAAGTATTGACGCTATCCACAATCCGTTAGAAAACAAACTGTGATACATATCACCAATCGTTGACCATAGAGTAGAGACTCATAGAGCTAGAGAGTTGTATAAAAGTTGAGGGAGTGAGGTCTAGAGTATTTTTGTGTTTAGACTTTTTTCATCCAGATACAAGAGTTTGAGGTCAGAGATAAGTGCTTTGACCCCTTGAACCTCAAGGTAAAACATCACGAAGTCATCAAGGCTATCTGCTATTTTTCTCATAGACGAAAGTTCCATATAGTTTCACTTTCTGCTTGCAAGTATGTCATACTTCACAAAAAAGTGGTCTTGGTCAAAGTGGAACGTATAGACTCTTTTTGGGTCTATTTTATCTATATAGTCTAAGATACGGTACATAAACGATGGTGTAAGGAGTTGTCTGGTTTGCTCTGGATCTTCACAAAACACATCAAACCTTTTTTCAAAGTCTATGTTTTCCATCTTTACTCTCTTCTTGTTGGCAAAATACTGGAATATATATACACACCCTACAAATATTCAAAAAATCACAAATATCCATACCAAAACTCCTGTACTTGTAAGAGAGTCAATATACGCTTCTATATCTACAATAGATTTTCCATTTTCTCAGAGTCTTCTCGGAGAGAGAATAAGCAGTGAAATAAATAGAAAAAATGCGGTTCCGAAAATTGCGGTAATCCATTTTTGAACACCATTTTCGTTTATGTCTTGTCTGAGAGAAATAGGTTTTTTTATCGTCATTTTTGGTTGTGGAAAGTAAACCTTCATAAGGTATGAGTGATTGTTTACTTGCCGATGACTTCTTTTTCCACTTCGCTTGAGAACAGATGTGCGTATCTCCACCGCTCTGAGAGTGATAGCTTTTTCACCATCAGTTCAGAGTATGTCATAGGTGATAGTATCTTCAAACTTGTCGATTCTATGGTATGGTTTGAGTATTCCATTTTTTACACCTGCATCGAGAAAATCTAAGTTCCATATCCCACTATCAGGGATTTTCCTGTAGGTCATATTTGGATCTATTTTTTTTACAAACTGCGGTATAAGTTCTATTTTCGCATCATCTCCCCAAAGATATTTTGCGAGTCATTTTACTACAGCAAAAGACACAGGAATCACAAAAATACTTACAAATACAGATATCAAGAAGTACTCTATAGTAAGACGAGGTGGTATGACAACAGCATATAGTATGTAGACTAAAGCAAGAACTCCAATAAACATTTTGAGACGTTTTTGTCTTTGTAGCTCTATTTTTTGAAGAAGTGTTGTAATCTCTGGGGCATTGAAAAAACCATTGAGGAGTTGTATCCCCTTTTCATCGAGGTTTTTGTATTTCCCAAAAAATTTGTAAAAATCTATACTCATGTTGGTGAAATAACTTGGGTAGTGGAAATAGTTTTATCGTAGATCATAAGTTTGAGGTCTGTAGCAAGAGTTTGTATGTACTTGAGTTCTTGAACAAAGGCTACATAGGCAGTGAGGTTGGTATGAAAACTTTTAAATGGAGAAAACTCAAGATATCATCATCTCATGGCGGTAAATCCTGCAAAACTTGCATCTTTTTTCATAGCGAGGAGATTGTTTTTTGCAAAAAAGTAGTTGTCCTGAAAGTAAAACTCATACACTCTGTTTTTCCCAAGTTTTTGAGAGTAGTTGAGCAGTCTCTCCATAAACGCAGGGGTGAGGAGCATACGAGCTTCTAGTGGATCTGCACAATACACATCAAACGCTGCTTCAAAGTCTAGATTTTCCAGTTGTACCTTGTTAGTATTTCCTCCAAAAAGTTTTCCAAAAAAAGAGCTTCCTTTATCACGAGTGATGAGGATTCCTGTAGGGATTGTTGTTTTAGGGTTGAGAAACTCTGCTCTCACCATATAGGCACTATTGTTTACCACTTCGTGTCTGTGTTTTCCACTTCCTTGCATCACGGTTGTCGTCACTTCAAATCAGAGTAAATCTATGGTGGTATTTCCCGTAGAGTCTTTTATGTCATAGCTTGAAAAGTCTTCTACAGGTTCCAACTTTTCATAGTTGACTAGTAGTCCGTTGGTAACACACTCAGGTACAAAGAGGGTTTTTGCAAACTCTCCTCCCTGTCCTCAACGCAGGTGAAACGACCCAACATCTGCTCCGTAGATAAAGTTTGGATCTATACGTTTAAACATCTCTCAGAGTATGTCGTTTTTGAGACCTTTTGATATCTTTTTATACGCTCACTGAGCGAGGTACCAAGCAAACCCAAACGCTGCTATGACTCCATAGAGTACCCAGTCAGTACTCATGTTTGGAAATATGAGGTAGATGACATACACCAGTATCGCTACAACTACCGTAAGTGCTGGAAAACCTATAGAACAGTGGAGTAAAAGTTTTTTTCTCTTACTCTCAAGTTCTGTGAGAAGGGTTTGTGTTTGTGGGTTGCTAAAAAAGTCTTGTATTTGTGCGAGATCTTTCTCTGTGATAAGAGGAAACTTCTCTTTGAGAAGCGTAGTATCAAACTGCATATTTTGTTTTTATTTAGTGACGAATTTGAACTATTTTGCAAAAAGTTCTTTTGCATTGAGCGACTCTTTTGCTTCAGTTGCAGCTTCAAACATTGGGTATGTTTGGAGACTCATCATTGACGCTAAGATGTTTGAAGGAAACATTTGTTTTTTATCGTTAAAAGCTTTAACCGCAGAGTTGTATCCACGTCTTGCAGCTTGCATACGGTCTTCTATCTCTCCCCATTGGTTTTGGAGGTTTATAAAGTTTTCATTTGCCTTGAGGTTTGGGTATGCTTCACCAAGAGCGAAAATAGACTTGAGGGTTCCTGAAAGCATATTTTCATTTGCGAGTTTATCTGCTGTTACTTCTTTTGTGTTCATAGCACTACTTCTCAGAGCCACTACTTTTTCAAGTACTGTTGACTCATGTTCTGCGTACTTTTTTACTACTTCTACGATGTTTGGTATGAGGTCATATCTGTTTTGAAATACGGTATCGATAGTAGACTTGTTTTCCTCTACTGAGTTTTTAGAACCGATGATAGAGTTGTAGAGGTATACTGCGTAGATAAGAAAAAATGTAGCGATACCACCTACACCAAATACGAGGCTTGTATACTGTCCAAAGAGTCAAAATGTTCCTTCCATAAAATACATTTAAAAAAATAATACGGTAATTATACTTCACTTCCTCAAAAAATACAAAAAAAAATCCCTCTGAAAACAGAAGGAATTTGTATTATTGAACTGCTGGAGTTTCAGGAAGCCCAGGTGCTTCTGGAGTTGCAGGAGATGTAGGAAGTGCTGGCTCGATAGGAGCAGAAGGTGCCATAGGCATTTGTTCTTGTTTTTGGTACATACAACGTCCATCTTTTCCATTTTCTCCCTTGTGCATACTGTAGTAAAACATATGCTTTGTGAGTGTGATAGCGAGAAATACTGCGAGGAGTATGTAGAGAAACGCTACCCACTTGCAACATGCGCAGTGTCCCATACCTGTACACTTCCCTGTCACGTGACAGTTTTCCATAGTTTCAGGAGCTTGTGATTTTTTAGCATCTTTTTTTGCTGCCTTTTCTGTGATCTTTGGAGTACTCACTGCTGCAGGAGCAGTTTTTGCTACTTTTTTTGGAGCTACTGGAGCCTTTTTTGCAGGAGTTTTTGCTACTGCTTTTGGGGCAGGTTTTTTCGCCTTTGCCTTTTTTGTTGCCATAGATTTTGTAGATTAGAAATAATGACGTAACAAACGCATTATAGTACAAACAAAAAAAAGACAAAAAAAGTTCTCTTGCCTTTTCCCTAGAAATAGCCAAAATTGATTTTCTCTAGATTCTTGGAAGTCCGTGAGGTATCATGTGAGCGATAGCGACACGTATAGACGAGGCTGTTACTCCTACTCAAGCCCCCTGTGACTCGTTGTACCAAGTACGACTTTTTGTCGTCACTTTTACTCCGTTGAGTGTTCCTTTGAGTTGCCCGAGGTTACTGAGTATATCGACTTCTTGAAGTCCTACTTCCAGTACCAGTTTGTTTTTTTCTTTTTTCATAGAGCCTACATATCTGAGTGTTTTTCCTTTGTTTTTTGCCGTTTCAAAGAGTTTTGCAAATGCTGCGTCTTCTGCACGTATGGCTTCGAGGAACTCTTGTGCGTTTTTTGCAGTGTTATAGGTTTCACTCACCAGTCAGTGTACTTTCACATCTGCGAGTTCGAGTTTGTTGCTCGCTGTACGGCAGAGTATGACCAGTTTACGAGCTACATCGAGTCCTGAGAGGTCATCGTATGGGTTTGGTTCAGTATACTTTTTTTCATACGCTTCTGTCACTATCTGGGAAAATGCTTTTCCTTCTTCGAGTCCTGAGGTGATGTACCCTAAAGTACCTGAAAAGCATCACTCTATGCTCAGTACGTCGTCGTGAATGTCGGTTGCAGACTTTATGTACTCAGCGACACCAGAACCTGCCATAACTGAAGTGTTATAGTCATAGAGTCCGTGGCTTGCGGTTACTTTTTCAAATACTTTTTGAGACTCTGCTCCTACTATGTTTTTGTTGGCAGTGACGATAGAGTAGTTGTACACAGCTCCAAGTGCGTCGAGGTGAAACTGACGAATGCTCTCACCTTTTGCAGGAGTCACGTCGATGATGATACCGTTTTTTGGGAAGCGAATGTTTTTGAGTATAGCGAGGAGTTCTGACAGGTCGTCGTATGGCATACCTGCTTTTTCTAAAAACTCGCTCATGGTTTCGGTTTTGAGTATCTCTGGGAAGAAGTTTTGAGGAAAGCCTTCTGGTTTAAAGACGGCTTTTTTGCTGTTGGCTATACCGACTATGTCAGTTGGGTTGGCGTTTTTTTCTGGTCCGTCGTCGCGACAGATTTGTCTTACCAGTTCGGTTCAGACATTTCCTGTTGCTCAGAGTATAAACACTTTCTGTCTCATCGGCTATAGTTTCTACATTGCGTACGAGAGCATTTTACCTAAAAAATAGGAGATGTAAAGAAAAGTTCAGAGATAGATGTTTGAGGGATTTATAAAGTTTCTATTTTGAGTTCATTTACAGTCATCCACTCTATTTCATCTAGACGGAAATTATATTTTTCAGTCAGTAATACTTCTATATCTTCTCCCTGTATTTCTTCGTGGGAAATAATACTTACCTTTCCTTCTGCATAATCTAAAATGATAGTTTTCATAAAAAAATCGTTAGATGATAAATGATCATGATCTAACGATTTTTTGGAAGAAAGCAAAGTTATTAATCAACTAGTTTTAACTCTGGGTCTAATACTGCCGAATTCTTTATGATATCTAGTCAATCATCTGCATTATTAATTTCCGTCTCTTTTAAAATTCTTTCTTCTTTAACATCTAACTGTTTTTTCAAGAAATTTAACCTAGTTTTATTTTCTTCTAAGACATCAGACCAAGTTTTGCAGTATATCTTATAATTTTTTTCTGGGTCAAAATGAATAACATCTTTTCAATGCACTCTTCAACTGTTTAATAATGACTTTATATATTCATCATATTTATTTCATACAAGGTAAAATCTCCATTCATATCATTTTCAGTTAAATCTATCTTCTTTCAAGATAGTAGTCATATAAGTTATGATCTGTGAGTGTTCTTTTTGAGATAAATTTATATTTGGGTGTTTTAATTCAACAATTATATTTTTTACTTTTGTATTATCTAAATCACTCTGCCTATCAACTTTACACATAAATATATCCATTTCTTTATTTTTATTTTCATCGTTCATTTTAACTTCTTTTTTTGGCTTTTTCTCTCAAGTTAATAAGCATTGGAATCGTCTGAGGTTTTCTTCAAATCTAACCTCAGCTTCTCAAATTAGTGCGTATTCTTCTCAAAAAATCCAGTAATGTTGAGATACTAATTCTTGCAAATGATTAACTTCATTAGCTCATATTTTTTTATTAAAAACAAATTGTTCCAATATCTCCAAAGTTTTGCATCTATCATTAATCAAATCTATTGTTTTTATAATATTTGATAATTCTATATTTTCTAAAATCTTAGCAAATTTTTTCCTATCCTCCTCATCTAGCTCCAATGTAGCATCAATTATATCAAATATTTTTGTTGATTCTCATTCACGAAATACAGTATTAACTAATTTAGCAAAAATTCATAATTGTTTATCATTTAATTCTTTTAAAAATTTTGGTTCTACTAAG
>CAYTMN010000011.1:12514-23412 GCA_964438925.1 uncultured Candidatus Peribacteria bacterium | reverse complement strand
TTCTTATTGAATCATCACTTATCTCAGAAAGTGATATGAATTCCTTTGCTTGAGTTTCCTCATCTTCCTCTTTTTCAAGATGAAATAATTTCTCTTTTTCTAAACTATCAACTATTTCGATTCAAAGTTGGAGGAATCTTGTATAAATGTCATCAAGTAAGTCTAGGTCTTCTTCAGCATTTGGAAGAGCTGCCATCAACTCATCTTGAGTAACTTTTCCATCTACTTTTCACTTTTTCATGAGTTCTTGAACATCTTCGTTCATTCCCTCAAGCATTTTTGCAGGAACTTCAGTATCTATAAACTTTTTAAGTCACTTTCAAAGTCTACGCTTATCTTGAGCCCTATCAATAGGCATTCTTTTAAGTCCTCTTTCTTTTTTATCTTTTATAATTAGGTCAGCATCAGTGAATTCTGGCTCGACATCGCTCACCTCATCATAGTCTGGGTCAATGTTTTTTTCTAAATCAATGGAATCAAGTTGAACCTCTTCAACTTGTCATTTTTTTTGTTCTTTTTTCTCATCTTTTGGTCATTTTTTTTTCTTGTTTTCCATGGTTGTTATTGTTGATAATAAAGAAGAATTCTTTTGAATTTACTAAAGGAACGCTTTTTTGCCAAGATATTTTACAGAAAAACAAAAAAAATCAACACTTTTTAGCGATTTTTTCAAGAAATCTTTATTTTTCTAGCAAGTTCTATTTTCTTCATTTGATACTCTATATTGTCTGGAAAGTCTTCAACTAATTTCTGATATTTTCTCAATTCTTTGTTTCCCGCATCAAAATTTATTTTTTGGCAGAGTCAAACAACCTCACTTTCTATCTTCTCTTGAGTAGAAGTTTTACCCTCTTCTTCTATTTTAAAAGATAATCATTTTAAGTTTTCTTTTTTCTCTAAAGGGAATTCTTCAATTGTTTTTTTTCATAGGAGAAACTCTTTAAAATCTTCAGAGCAAAATTCCAAAAATAATATGCTCTGCTCTATAATTTTTCTAAAATTTTCTCATAAAAGAACATATGCCATAAGTTTTTCTTCATTTGTGTAAGTGGGAACTTCTTCTTTTTGAGTGTCAGTATATGAATCTTTACCTATCTTAATTTTGTTAAATTCATCATAAATTACCTGATCTTTTATATCAAATGTTTTTGCGATTTCTTTTAAGTATATTTCTCTTTCTAGACTATCAGAATATTGTTTTACAACCTCTAGAATTTCTTTTAATTCTTTACGTTTCTTGTCTAGTCAAATATCTTTGGGTATATTGAGTTTTGATAGGTAAAATCATATTGGTGAAAAACTCTCTTTTAATGCTTGTGAAAAATCTCATCACTGTTTTATAAATTCATCAGGGTCCTTCCCATCTTTGACTTGAATAATTCTTATATCAAGTCACTTGTTTTTTAGTATTTCAAGTGAGAGTCTTGTAGCATTTTCTCAAGCATTATCACTATCAAAACATAAGTAAAATTTTGTAGTAAGTCGTTTCAATATTTGAACTTGCTTCTCAGTAAGCGCAGTTCAACTCACGCATACAGTATTTTTAAATCAAGCTCTATGTAGAGCAATAGTATCCATATATCACTCACAAATAATTACATAGTCTTCCTCTTGTATTTGTTTTTTTCATTGGTAGATTCAATACAAAATGGAAGATTTATCATAGAATTTTGTTGCAGGCGAATTCAAGTACTTGGGCTCTCAAGATGTAATAATTCTTCATGCAAAAGCAATAATATCTCATCGTAAATTTTGAATAGGGAATATAAGTCTTCAGAGAAACTTGTCTTTTTGACTTTTTATATCTAGAAATACTTTTGATTCATCAATAATTTCATCTGAGTATCATTTTTCTTTCAATATTCTATAGAGTTCTCTTCCATCAGCTGCAAATCATAGATGAAATATATCTATGTCTTCTTTTGTAATTCATCTAGTATTTACGTATTTTTCTATATCTGGAGCATTTTTTAAACATTTTTGGTAATAGTTTGAAATATCCTTAAACACTTGATAGGTATCTTTTTGATTTGCATTATTTGCCATGTCGTAGGAGTCAACCTTTTTTCAAGTGAGTTGTCAGAGAGTTTCGAGGGCTTCTTTGAAATCAAGATTTTCCAAATCCATAATAAACTTTAGTGGTCAACCTCATTTATGACATCCAAAGCAATACGCGAGTTGTTTTGAAGGGCTGACAACAAATGAAGGCGTTTTTTCTGAGTGTCAAGGAAACGGGCAAACTGACTTGTAGTTTGTTCCAGCTTTTTTTAATCGAATATATTTTGAAACAAGTTCTACTATATCAATTGAATTTTCTAATTCTTGGACTATACTCATTGTAAAGTTTTTGTGAAAGGGTATATAATGATTATATTTAAAAAAGAGAAATCGTAAATACTTAACTTATTTTTAACTGCATTGGTATGTTTATAGTGATTGATGGGAACGATGGTTCTGGAAAATGAACTCAAATACAGCTACTAAAAAAAAGATTTGAGTCTGAAGGGAAGAAAGTTTTGGTTCTAGATTATCCTAGATATTGAAATCCTTCAGCATATTTTGTAGAAAAATACCTCAACTGAATGTATGGGAGGGAGGTAAGTGCTAAGTTAGCATCTTTATTTTATGCTCTTGATAGATTTGATCATAGTTTTGAAGTTAAGCAAAGTATGAGTGAGTATGATATTGTTATTTCTAATAGGTATGTTTCTGCCAGTATGATACATCAGGCTGGAAAGATTGAAGGAGAAAAAGAAAGAGCTGAGTTTTTGTCGTGGCTTTTTGATTTAGAATATCATATTTGTTGAATTCCTATTCCTGATAAAGTAATTTTTCTTGATGTCCCTCCTGAAGTTTCAAAAATTCTTATAGAAAAAAAAGAGCAAAGAGAGTATATAAAAGATGGGAAAAACAAAGATATTCACGAGGAAGATGAAAATCATTTAAGAAATGCTTATGATAGGGCTATAGATGCTGTAAAAACTTTTTGATGGGAAAAAGTGTCTTGTACAAAAGATTGAGAAATGTTGCCTATGGATGATATTACTCGTATGATAATGGACAAAATTGTCTAGTATGAAAAAGATTTGAGATATTTGAGAGCTTAAAGCAATAAATTTTTTAAAAGAAAAAGGATATACTATTGTAGACACAAATTTTAAATTTTGAAAAATTTGAGAAGTAGACATTATTGCGAAGTATCAGCAATTGTATGTCTTTATTGAAGTTAAAGCAAGAAAGAGTTTTCTTTTTTGATACCCTGAGGAGTCACTCACGCGCAGTAAAAAGGTGAAGATTTTGAAGACGATTCAGTATTATTGTCTACTGAGGAAAATTAGTTTAGAATGTGTAAGGTTTGATTTTATATCTATTCTCGAAGATTCAATTGTCCATTATGAAAATATAGAATTATTTTAACTAGTTTTTTATGCATTCAAAAGTATATAAATTTTTTCTTTTTGTGATTTGGTGAAGTATAATAAGTTTATTTTTTTACTTTAAAGTTCATTCTGGACTGTCATACGAGGAGCTATCATTACAATTTTATAATCAAATACAACGATACTCTTTATTTTGATGAGTTATCTTTGTATGTATTTATGGGCTTAGACCCCTTATATTTTTCCCCGCTTCATTTCTAACATTTATTTCCTGAGTCCTCTGGGGGCCTATATATTGAACTCTTTTTGCTACAATATGATCAAATCTTTCTGGACAAGTTTGATACTTTATTTCCCTATTTTTGAGAAAAGAATTCTTTTCTTTTAAATGACGAAAATCAGAATTTATGGAAGTTGTTTGAAAAACAGTCCAAGAATCACCTTTTTCTACAATTCTTTCTTTAAGACTTCTATTTACTCCTTATGACCTTGTAAGTTTTTTTGCATGATTTATGAAAGTCTCTTGGAAGGACTTTACTCTCTGAACTTTTCTGTGAACTTTACCTGCAACTATTACGTTTGTTTTTGCTTGATCTTGATTTCATAATACTTCTCTGGTATCTTTTTCAGAAGCATTTTCTCATATTAATATAACTTTTCTTTATTTTGCTAGCGGAATATTTATAATGTCTTTGTTCATTTCGAAAATTATTAAAAAAAAGTTTAAAAATAACTAGAACTTATGGAACAAAATGTTGTAAGTGCATTTGAAAATGCTTTAAAACAGATTCGATATGCTTGTAATTTATATGATGAATGTAGACTTGATACAAACAAGTATGAACTTATTTCTCACCCTAGAAGAATAATAGAGGTTCATATTCCTGTGAAGATGGATTCTTGAATTATACAGACATTTATTTGATATAGAAGTCAACATAATGATGCGCGATGACCGTTTAAATGATGAATTAGATTTCATCCTGATGTTACTATAGATGAAGTAAAGGCGCTTTCTATGTGGATGAGTTTTAAATGTGCACTTGTTGATTTACCACTATGATGAGGAAAATGATGAATCATAGTAGACCCTAAAGAACTTTCAGAGTGAGAATTGGAAAGACTTTCTCGTTGATATGTAAGGGAGTTATATAAATATATTTGACCGGATCAAGACATTCCAGCTCCAGATGTTAATACGAACCCAAAAGTTATGTGATGGATGATGGATGAGTATTCAAAACTTGTTGGATACTATGCCCCATGAAGTTTTACTTGAAAACCTATATCTATTTGATGATCTCAGTCTAGAGGTATAGCAACAGCCCTATGAGGAGTATTTGTTTTAGAAAAAATCCTAGAATTTAAAGATGAAGCTCTAAAATGAAAAAGAGTTATCATTCAATGAGCTTGAAATGCAGGTATAACTATGGCACATCTACTGCATGATAGAGGTGCTATCATTGTAGGTATAGCTGATTCTAAATGAGCTATTTACCACGCAGATGGGTTGGATATAAAAAAAATAAGAGAACTAAAAAAGTCTTGAAGTTCAGTTGTGTATTATGAATGAGCTCAGCTACTAGTTGATAAAAAATTACTTGAAAAAGATTGCGATATTCTTATACCTGCGGCTTTAGAAAACCAAATAACTAAAGATAATGCTGATGATATAAAAGCGAGATTTATTCTTGAACTTGCAAATGGTCCTGTTACAAGTTCTGCTGATGAGATATTGTACAAGAAAGGAGTCACAGTAATTCCTGATATTCTTTCTAATTCTTGATGAGTTATTGTTAGCTACTTTGAACAGGTTCAAAATGCGATGAATTATTATTGGACAAAAGAAGAAGTAGAAGAGAAACTCTATGCAAGGATATCGTCAGCCACTGCAGATGTATATGCTACATCTATTCAGTATGATACGTTTTTAAGAACCTGAGCGTATATCATTGCTATGAAGCGAATATTTGATGCTATGAAAGATAGAGGAGAAGTATAGAAAAATTACTTTACAATAAAATGTATTTATGTAAATACTCTTTTTGTTTTCACAGTTGAGTTTCCTTTCTAAATAGCTAAAATTTGCCTATTAATACGATATGCAGATTTATGAAGTTTAAATACGCGAAGATTGCCTCATTTTTTCTCTTTGTTTTTTCCATTACTATTCCTGCGATTGCAACAGCTCCGGTAGTAAATTTTGTTGATGATGTGAGTTCTACGGCTGTTCAAAGTGATGATATAACGATAAATGCAACTGATGTTGATGGAGATATTTTGAGTGCTGAATGGTGATATTCTTCAGATAGTCTGTGTGATTGAGCAGATTCATATCCAAATCCTTTTGATCAGACCTCGACATGAAGTGTGTATGATGTAAATTTTAATGTAGCTACAGAATCACATAATTGAGAATATATATGTGTAAGAGTTACTGATCTAAATCCATGAGTTTCATATTTTGCGTCATCTCAATCCTTCAATATAGATACTACTACTCCAAGTGTTGTTATCTCTAGCTCTGAGTCTTCTCCTACATCACTTTGAAGTATCCCTATGACTGTTACTTTTAATGAGGATGTTACTTGATTTTTAGAGTGAGATCTGTCTATCTCAAATGGAACTTCGACTGCATTTAGTCAGGTAAACCCAAGTACATATACTTTTACAATAAACCCTAGTTCACAAGGACTGATAACGGTAAATATATCTTGAAGTATCGCTCAAGATAGCGCTTGAAATAGTAACACTCCGGCAAATGAATTTTCTATTGTATACGATTCTATTGCCCCTACGTTATCTGTTGTTACTCCAGTGACAACTCCTGGAAATGATCCTACGCCTGTGTTTGAGTTTAACTCAAGTGAGAGCTGAAATATATCGTACTCTTGAAGTTGTTCTAGTTCTACGAGTGTAGTGGTATGAGGAGTGGACACTCAGATAACTTTCAATACTTTAATTGATGGTACATATAGCGACTGTTCTTTGAAGGTTACAGATATAGCTTGAAATCAATCAACGAGTCTTGGTGTGTCATCATTTACTATAGATGCAACTTGACCTTCTGTGGTTATATCAAGTGCTTCAAGCTATCATACTTTGAACTCCCCAATCCCTATCCAAATTGAGTTTTCAGAGGATGTAATATGATTTAGTACTGCTGATATAAACATTATAAATGGTTCTATATCAAATTTTGCTACAGTTGACTGAAATTCTTTTACTTTTGATTTATTGCCAACTTGAAATGGAATTGTTACTGTAGATATTTTAGCCTGATGAGCCCAAGATAATCTTCTTAATTCAAACCTTGACTCAAACCATTTTCAAAGAAACTATGATACTACATCTCCAGTTTTAGCTCAAATCACTCCAGTACAGAGTCCTACAAATGATACAACTCCAGCGTTTATTTTTTCTTCAACTGAAACAGGGGCGATATCTTATTCTTGATCTTGTTTAAGTGCTACAACTCAATCCATGACTTGATCTAACAATATAAGTTTTAACGCTTTAGGAGAAGGTACATATGCAAATTGTTCTTTATTTATAACTGATTGAGCTGGGAATCTTTCAAATACACTTAATATTCCATCTTTCACTATTGATATAACTCCTCCATCTCAACCAACCTCAATTTCTTCAAACCCAGTATCTCCATCTTCAAATCAGACACCTAGTATCCTATGAACTTCAGATACTGGTTCAGTTGTAAATGTGTATCTTTCAACAGATTGTTCTTCTTGACTTACCGCGACAGGAACAGCAAATCAATTTATTACAACAGGCATTAGTATTACCGTACCTACCAATGTAACTTCAGATATCAGTGTTGCTGCTTCTGATACAGCTTGAAATTTTAGTACTTGTAGTTCCTCTATAGCCTATATACATGATACGATACCATCGGTAACTATAGACCAAAAACCTTCTCAAATTGACCCTACTTCTACTTCTCCTGTTTTATTTTTAGCTAGTTTTGATGAGGAAATTGATGAGTTATCTTTTACATGATGAGATATTGATACAACATGATCTACCTCTACTTTGGGAGATATTAACATTACTCAGGTTGCTTGATGATACCAAGTAAGTATTGAAGTTCTTAGTGGATGAGTAGTAACAGCTTCTATCCCAAGTTGAACTGTTTTAGATTTGACAGGGAATTGAAATAATGCCTCTACTTCAACTGACAATACTATCACTTTTGATACTACTCCTCCAACTTTAAATGAAATTACTCCAGTATCAACTCCTACAGGAAATATTAATCCTTCATACACTTTTAGTAGTAGCGAGGCATGAACTATTTCATATTCTTGAGCTTGTGATTCGACTACTACAACGGCTTCTATTTGAAATAATACTATTATTTTTGAATCACTCATATCTTGAACATATTCTAACTGTACCATAGTTGTTACTGATTCTACATCAAATGCTTCTCTTCCACTTTCAGTATCTTCATTTACTATTGATAACGAATCTCCAACTCTCGTAATTGATAGTCTTGTTTCTAGTCCGACAAACGATACATCTATTCCGGTTTCTTTTGAGTTCAATGAACCTGTTACTCTTTTTGGTACATGAGACATTGTGGTTTCAAATTGAACTATATCTAATTTTTCCTGAACTTGAATGGTATATACAGTGGATATACAACCTACTTTAGACTGAGCTGTTACGGTTGATGTTTTTTGAGGTGTTGCTATCGATGCAGTTTGAAATACAAACCAATCAGCAGATCAGTTTTCTATCACATATGATTCTAATGCTCCGACTTTATCCGAGATTAGTACAATCTCTTCTCCAACTAATGATAATACTCCTGATTATACTTTTTCTAGTACTGAAACTTGAACTATCACTTATGGATGAGGATGTACAAGTTCTTCAACAAATGCTACAGTCTGAAATACCACGATAACTTTTAATAGTCTTCTTGATGGAGTACATAATTGTTTTCTGAAGGTTACTGATATAGCTTGAAATGAATCTACTCAACTAGATATTAGCTCTTTTACCACCGATGTAACCTCTCCATGAGTTAGCTTAAGTACAACTGCACCTAGCCCCACAAATTTAAGTACTATAGCATTTACTGTTCAGTTTTCAGAGTCAGTTAGCTGATTTGCGCTAGAAGATATTTCTACAACTAACGCTACAGCTACATGATTTGCTATTGTTGATTCTGATACTTATACATTTAATTTATTGTTAAATTCTCAAGGAATATTTAGTGTAGAAATTCCTTGAACTAGGGCACAGGATATAGTTTGAAATTATAATACGCCATCATCACAATATGCTGCAATTTATGATTCTATACCACCATCTGCTCCTTGAATTCCAGATCTTAATGCAATATCAGATGTGTGATTGTATGATAATGATAATATTACAAGCGACACTACTCCTACTTTTGATACTGCATGTTCTGAAAATGGGAGTTCGGTTATTCTTTTTAGGTCTTGAAATATAAGTGTTTGAACAGGAACATGTGATTGAATTTCTACACAAATTATTACACAGGTTTTACCTGAAGGACAAAATTCTATTACAGCAAAGGAAATAGATGTTGCTTGAAATGAAAGCCCCTCTGGTACATGAATTACAATACAAGTAGATACAACTCTACCATCCGCTCCTTGAATTCCAGATCTTCTTTCTTCATCAGATACAGGAATATCAGCAAGTGATAATAATACTTCTGATACAACTCCAAGTTTTGATATATCTTGTTCTGAAACTTGAAGTACAGTCTCACTATTATCTGATACCTTTCTTGTTTGAACGTGAAGTTGTAGTGGAGTAAGTACTCAAATTTTAGTTTCTACTCCATATCCAACAAATTGAGGAAAACTTATAACTGCAAAAGTTACCGATATTGCTTGAAATGAATCAAGTGTTTCAACTCCACTAAGTATAGAGATAGATACGTTAAGTGAGAGCGTTACTTTGAATCAAAAAGTTTCCCAAATTGATCCTACATCATTTGCGAATGTATATTTTGATGTTGTATTTTCTGCTCCTATCAGTGCTAGCTCATTTACTTGATGAGATATAGATCTCTCAACATCATCTTGAGCATATGATTCTGTAAATGTTTCTGAACTACCACCTTTTGATAAAACGCAATTTCAAATCCTGGTACATGCTACTTCGAGTTGAACCATTATTCCTACACTATGAGCGAGTTTAGTATCAGACCTTGCAGGAAATTTAGCCGAAGCATCTACTTCAACAGATAATACTGTAACAGTAGATTTTACTCCTCCAGTTTTGCTAGAAATCACCCCTATTCCTACATACACCAGTGATACAACTCCAGACTATACTTTTGCAACTACAAAAACTTGAACACTAGATCTTTCTTGAGACTGTACTACTTCTTCAAACTTAGTCTTTCCGTGAAATAACACTTTTACACTCAATGAAATTAATGAAGGGTTTCATAGTAATTGTTCTTTGATTGTTACTGATCAATGATGAACTGACTCTGATCCTTTAATCATATCATCTTTTACTGTTGACTCAATAAAACCAAGTATATCTTTGTCTAGTACTTCGGCTCTTGTAACTAATATTTCCCCAATACCAGTAGTTGCTCAATTATCTGAACCTTTGGGAACCTTTGAATCATCTGATATTACGGTTACTAATGGAACAATATCTTGATTTTCTACTGTTGATGCAGATACATATACATTTAATGTAACACCTATAATTGACTGACAAATAACTGTGAAGGTTCTCACTTGAAGTGTAGTTGATCTTGCATGAAATATTAATGATGCATCCCCAGATTTTATCAGAACTTATGATTCTTCTATTCCTTCTTTTACTCTTTCAAGTATTACTCAAAATACAACAAATGTTTCGCCTATTCCTATAGTCGCTGAATTTAGTGAAAATGTAGTAGGCTTTACTCAAACTTGAGTTGTGTTAAGTAATGCTACTCTTACTTGATTTACCATAGTTGATGGGAATACCTATACTTTTGACATTGTTCCTACAGTAGAATGAAGTATCACTGTTGATATACCGTGATGAATTGCTCATGATGCTGCGATGAACTATAATAGTCCATGATCTCAGTTATCTCGAAACTACGATGTAACTTCTCCAGAGCTTTTAAGTATAAGTTCAGGTACACCAGATGGAAGTTATAACTCTTGAAGTACTATTAATATTACAGCAAACTATGATAGTCCTCTTTCATGAACAGGGATTTTAGAATACACTCTCAATACTTGAGCAACTTGAGCGCTCACAACAGTAGTTTGATCTACTCTTGCTTGAACATATACTGTTTCCGCTGGAGAAAATGTTGCGGATCTCACAGTTCTTAGTATAGAGTCTCACCAAGTAAGAGATGTTGCATGAAATCTTCAAAACTCAACCTCAATGCTCATTCAAAATATATGAGACCTAAGTGATATTATTATCGATACTATTCATCCTACAGTAGTATTGAGTAGTGTGAATAGTAATCCGACGAATGTGAGTCCGATA
>CAYTMN010000011.1:6487-12414 GCA_964438925.1 uncultured Candidatus Peribacteria bacterium | reverse complement strand
TTGTAGTAGACACAACATCTCCTACAGTAGTATTGAGTAGTGTGAATAGTAATCCAACGAATGTGAGTCCGATAGCGGTGACGGCAGAGTTTAGTGAGAATGTGAGTGGGTTTAGTAATACAGATGTGGTTGTATGATGAGGAACATCTACATGATTTGTGTCAGTAGATGGAAATACATATACGTTCAATGTTATTCCATCATGAGATGGATTGATTACGGTGGATGTACCGTTGAACTCTGGAGAAGATGCTGTTACGAATGGTAATGTTGCATCGAATCAGTTAAGTAGAACATATGACACTGTAGATCCGGTACTACTTGAAGTAACTCCGGTACCTTCTTCCACTACTGACACCACACCAGACTATACTTTTTCTAGTAGTGAAATCTGAACTATATTATATACATGAGATTGTACATCGACTCATACCTGAGCAATTATAGGAAATAATACTGTTACTTTTTGAGTCTTATCATCTTGAGTACATTCAAATTGTACTATTTCTTTAACGGATGGAGTAAATCAATCAAATATATTGAACCTATCAGCTTTTTCTATTACAGTTGCTTCTGGATGATGAGGTTGAGGTGGATCAGGTGGTTGAGGAGGAGGATGAACTGACACTTCAAATATTCAATGAAAAGTAGTAGCTGTAGATAAAGATGTAATACAAGAAACAGGTTCTTGAGAAGTTATTGAAAATGCGACTTGATCTATTGAAACTGAAGAAGAAGTAGTTGATGAAGTAGTTATTCCTTCTTGATTGGAAACACTTCGTGAAGCTCCAAAAGTTATAGAGGAGATAAAAGAGAAAATAATTTCCTCGGAGAGTTGAGAAATTTTTGTAGATACAAAAACGAGTTTTGCTCGAATCTATATAGAAAAACTTGTGAAGATAGGAGCTCTTAATACTGAAAATAAAGAATTCTTCCCGGAAAGAAATATCACAAGAGCAGAATTTCTGAAGATAGTTTTTAAGGCGAATGGAATAGACTATTCTTCTATGAATTCAAATACGTGAATATTTACTGATCTCATACCTGGGTCTTGGCAGCAAAAAGTTGCTTTGAAGGCTTATGAATTATGAATTACTAGTGGGTTTGAAGACTCTACATTTAAGCCAGAACTTCCTATTACTCGTATCCAAGCAGTGAAATTTTTACTCAAGGCTACAAATATTTCACTTTTAGAACAATGAGTAAATCCTTTTATAGATGTCAAAGAGTCGTGGATGAAAAAATATGTAATTACTGCAAAAAATGCATGAATTATCAATTGACAAAATTCTCAGAATGGACTTATCTTTAAACCTTACTCAAATCTTACAAGGGCAGAGTGAGCTAAGATAATCGTTTGAGCTCTTTGGGACTCACTTTAATTTTTGAACCTCAGATAGTATTTCCTCTTTGTTTAAAAAATATTAATTACGCATTAAAAATGGCTTATATAAGCTATTTTTTTTGCTTTTTTCTAAAAAATCTTAGCATATAAGGTACGTTTCATAACTATTTTTTTATGAAAAAATACCTTAAAAGGATTCTAAAAAGTTTGGTTATTTGTTCCTTCTCATTTCTTGGTATCATGGCTACTTTCTTTTTTTCACACGATATAGCTTTTGCCTCTCTAAGTCTTGAACTTGTTTGAGATGGAGAAATAGAGTTACGTGTATGAGAAATATTTTTAGAACCGTGATTTACTGCAATTGATGATATTGACGGTGATATTACCGCTAATGTTGTTGTTAATGGAAGTGTAAATTCAAGTATTCTTGGTGAATATTATATTCATTACACTGTAGAAAATTCTCAATCTCTTACTGATGAAAAGACTCGAAAAATTACCGTAATCGATGATATAAAACCTACAATTTACCTATACTGAACTGGAAATACTGAGGTTCTAATAGGTTCACAGTATACCGATCTAGGAGCGTACTATGTTGATAATTATTATGGTACATGATACCTTCAGGCAGTAGGTCAAGTTAATACCTCTCAAGTCTCAGAGAATATATTGAGTTATAATTTCATTGACCCAAGTTGAAACGTTGCTGATGTAGTTCAGAGAAATGTCTATGTAAATACTGGGAATACTCCAATTATGACTTTTCTTTGAAATAACCCTTTTTACTTGGAATATCAACATGAGTATGTTGAACCTTGATTTTCAGTATTTGATATTGAAGACTGAGAAATAGATCCAGAGAGTGTATTTATAACTTGATCTATAGATATACATACTCTTTGAGAATATTATATTTCATACTATGCTTCTGATTCACTTGCAAATGTTCAATTTGAGCAAAGACAGGTATTTGTAGCAGATATGACTGTGCCAACTATTACTCTAGTTGGAAATGAGAGAGTTTTTGTAGAAAGACTATCAGAATACGAAGATGTGTGAGCATTTTGGACAGATAATTATGATGGAACCTGAACGGTTGTTGGTAGTTGATTTGTGGATACTTCAACTCTGTGAGACTATGAAATTGAGTATGACTTTATGGATTCAAATTTGAACGAAGCAGTAAAGAAAACTAGAACTGTTTCTGTAATTGATTCTTCAAATTTTAGTTTGGAACTTATAGGAGAAAATCCTCTTATCTTACAACAATATAGTTCCTATGTTGAGTCAGGGGCAATAGCATATGATGTTTATGAGAATGATATTTCTCAAAGCATTCTCATTGATTGAGAAGTTGATATAAATACTCTTGGAACATACTATATTACTTATACAGTTGTAGATCCTTTTTTGGAAACTTCAAAAACGCTTACTAGAACTATATATGTTGAAGGTGAAGAACTATGAAGAAGTTCCAACTCTAGCAATACAACTATGGAAGGTTCATATACCTATAATGAGAATACTCCAAAACTCTATGTGTTAGTGGATGAATCATTTATTGTTTGAAACTCGTTACAAACTATTCCTACACAGGATGAGCAGCCACTTCCATGAAGTACTACTCAGTTGGAGCAAGAGCTGGCTATACCTTTAGAAAGTATAGAGGAAGTTATAGTCCCACAAGAGTGAGATACTCTTCTTGTTGAGAATCCAAATAAATATTTTGATGATATCAACGATAGTTTTGCTCAAGGATATATAAATACTTTAGCTGAACAATGACTCCTAGATACACAAACACGACTTTTTTACCCAAAAGAAAATATTACACGAACGGAGTTTTTGAGTATGCTTTTCAAAGTTCATAGTATAGATATAGAGAATTTTTCTCCAAATGAAGGAGTGTTTTACGATGTAGAGGTTGGTACTGAACAATCAAAGATAGCCTATAAAGCATATGAGCTTTGAATCACACATTGATATGATGATGGAACTTTTAGACCAAACGATAATATATCTAGAATTCAAGCGATAAAATATATACTAAAATTAAATAATGAAGAATTGTCTGATGAAGCCTCACAGTTTGTTGATGTAACTGTTCTATGGATGGTTAAGTACGCTAATGCTGCAAAATTTCTTTGAATAACTGATGGAGTAGAGACCTCTGAGGGATTAAAGTTTTATCCTGAGAATCTCATTAGACGAGAGGAGGCAGCAAAGTTTTTATTTAAATCAAAATAGAATTTTTGAAAAAACCATAGTTTTGGCTATCATAGATACATATGAAAACAAAACTAAAGATTTGAGTTGATGAAGCTGGAAGAGGTCCTTGGTTCGGACCTGTTGTTGCAGCATCATTTTCTCTAAATCCAAACTTTAGCCCATGAAAGAACTTCTTAAAAAGTTTAACAGATAGTAAGAAACTGACTGAGAAACAGAGAGAAAAAATTTTTGAAGAAATAATACATTTTTCTTTGGAAGGGAAAGTGTTTTTCTGAGTATGAGTTGTAGACAATCAGTATATAGATAAACATAACATTCGACAAGCTACGAAAGAAGCAATGAGGAGATCTATTGTTGAAGTTTTACGAAAAATTTGAATAGGAAAAAATCAGGAATCAAAGAAATTGGAGATTGAAAGCGTTGTTATTGATGGAAAAGATAATTTCACTTTTGAAGAACTGAAAAAAAAGCCTATTTATATAGTAGAAGGAGATTTAAAAGTTCTAGAAATATCATGAGCGAGTATTATAGCTAAAGTATTTCGTGATAGACTTATAAAAACATATAGTACCCTGTATCCCAACTTAGGTCTTGAGAAACATAAAGGTTATGGAACAAAACTTCATAGTGAACATCTGAAACAACCATCAGATATTACTTGATTTCATAGAGATTCATATAAACCTATTAAAGAGATTCTCTTCTCAAAACCAAAACTTCTTTTACATGTTTGTTGTTGACCTGATGCAACTATTCCTATAGTTGATCTAAAAAAAGAATATGAGGTAGTTGCTTTTTGGTATGATCCAAATATTCAACCAAAAAAAGAGTATGATAAAAGATTGAAAGCATTTATAAAAGTTTGTAAGATAGAAGATATAGAATGGATAGAAGGAGAGTATGATGTAAAGAATTTTTTTAGTCGTATCAAGTGACTCGAAGATACTCCGGAAAGGTGAGAAAAATGTACAGAGTGTTACGACATGAGGCTTGATAGAACATCTCAACTTGCGCAAGAGCTTTGAATATCATATTGGACTAGTACTTTAAATACTTCACCCCATAAAGATTTAGAGAAGATGTTTGAACTTTGAGATAAACACTCTCTAGAAAAAAATCTTCAGTTCTTAAAAATAGCTTTTCGAAAAAATAATGGTTTTTTGAGAAGTGTAGAATATACAAAAAAACATAAAATATATAGACAAGATTATTGTGGATGTGTATATAGTGATACATTTCCTGGAAGTCCAAAGAGAGAAAAAATCATGAAAAAGGGAGGGTATAGTGGAGGCTAACTTAACTACTACAACTTAGCATACTACAGCCAATTTTTTCTTTTGCCCAATCTGGTCTTTTTGCAAAATATTTTTCAAATTCTGGCTGTTCATCATATGGTTTTTCAAAAAGTTTCATACACGTTTCTAAGCTGGTAGTATCTCCTTTTTCTACATCTTCGATGACTTGACTGGCGATGTAGTTTCTCCAGATATATTTTGGATTTACTTTATTCATTGCGCTCCTTCTTTGTGTATCGCTTTGTTTTTCTACTTGAAGTCTTTTGAGGTATTTTTGTATCCAGTTTTCCCAAGACGTTTGTATGTCTCAAGTTATTTTTTTAGGGGTATAAAAAGCATCTCGTATTGGCTCTAAAACATCTCAAGAATACTTCGTATCTTTTTTGTATTTACTGAGGTTTCTAAAGAAGATAGTAAAATCAGTTTCTGATGTTTGAAGGAGTTTTATAAGCTCTTGGATGAGTAAAATATCATCTGTTATATCTTCATACAATCAGAGTTTTTGTTGCATCATTGTATGGTATTTTTTTAGAAAATTTGTTCTATAGTCATCAACGATTTTCTGTATAACTGGTACGTCTTGTATCAGTGGATGAAGTGCATTTGCTAGTTGTACTATATTCCATAGACCAATATTTGCTTGATTTCAAAATCTATATATTCATCCTTCTGCATCAGTGGTATTTGGTGTCCAATTTTCATCGTAATTGTCTAAGAAGCCATATGGTCCATAGTCAAGAGTCAATCCAAGAATCGACATATTATCAGTATTCATTACTCAGTGTACAAAACCTACTCTTTGCCAATCAATAATCATATCAAGAGTTTTATCTGCAACTTCTTTTAGAAAGAGAGTATATGTATTTTCAGATTTTACATCTATGTGAGGATAATAAAGCTTTACAATATAGTCTACAAGAATTTTTAACTCAGGAATTTTATCTTCTTTTACACCCAGCTCCGCCAGACCGGACGGAATGCCGACGTCGGCGCTGAGTTTTTCAACGGCGAAAATCGCGGCGGCATTGGCTTTTTCGGTACTCATCCCCGCAGTC
>CAYTMN010000011.1:0-6477 GCA_964438925.1 uncultured Candidatus Peribacteria bacterium | reverse complement strand
CAGGAATTTTATCTTCTTTTGTAAGTATCTCAAAACTTCAGAAACGGATGAAACTTTGAGCAACTCTACATACTATAGCTCAAGCCTCTAGTCTAGGGTTTCAGTCATACATAACATCTCTTACTACTTTGGATCATGTTGATATGAGGCAAAGAGCGCGGGAAGTAGGAACTCACAAATGATACATTGCTTCACTACAAACAAATTCTCTTATAGATGACCTCAAAACCGCAAAACCATCTCATCATCTAGAAAATATATTGGGTCAAGATCATTTTAATTGCAGTGTATATATGTCTTTCTCATTTTGAATTTCTCAGAGATTTAATACTCTTCCATCTCATAGTTGTCCTGCCCAATATCAAAATTGATGTCCTCAATATCGTAGTGCGTATGGTTTGATAAGTTGAGGAAGACTATTTCCTGATAGTGCGTTTATAAATGAAGGCGAATATATATCATCTTCTGATATTCATATATGTTTACTGAGACTTTGAGAATAACTCAGCATTGATGCACTAGGAAAACTTATTCCTTTGCTGTAAGAGAAAAAATTGTTTTGTGAGGGTATGTCTCATTTTCAAAGACTAGTTGTAAATAGTGGAGTAATAGTCTTTAAAATATTGCTCATGTTTTTTATTATATACTTCCTTAATTATGTTGATATTTTACACCAAATCAATACATTTACTATAGATATTTACCCCACATATGAAAGAAGTCTTAAAAGATAAAATAGTACAAATCGATGATACACTCTATGACTCAAAATTTTTATTTTGAATTCTTTTTCCAGATTTTAAAAGTGCCGATTTTGAGGTTATTTTCATGAAGGATAGACTACAAGAAAAGAAAAATAATGAACTTTTAGAAAAAATAAAAAAACATCCTGCCATGTGGAGTGAAGTCTTCAGTCCAAAAGATGAACTCCAAATTTTTACTGATATATATGATGACGCACTAAAAAGTTGAAAGAAAGTACATATAGTATGAATTACCTTGTATGAGGAAATAAAAATGTTGGAAGATTATTATTTGCAGCTTTGATTTTTTAGAGAAGATATCAATTGTTTTCTTGTAGATTTTTCTAAAGTTCAAATATCTGCTTCTGTAAATATGTTTAACTTGATGTGGAGATGAAGTGACTATAAAAGAATGTGAGAGAAAATTTTTACTTGTCCTCCAATCAGGGAGTCATGACAAGTTAAATCACTTTTCACATGAATAAATAGAGGAGTAGTTTCTTGAGTAGTAATGGATACTTTTACCCAAGAAGAAAAGAATTTCTTAGATCTGGTTCTACGAGAAGAGCAAATACTTCCTCTGACTCTGTCAAAAGTCTTAAACTACAACTTTCAAGATTTTGGTTTTTCTTGAAAGAAACAAGACTATACTTTCAACTACTAGTAAATGAGGAAGCCTTCTGATGTATTTGAAGCTCAAAAAAAAAGTATTTACAGTGAGGAAGATTTTCTATTTTTTCTTACTACTATCAAATCTCTTTGATATATCTCCGAAGAAAAATATCAACAATTACTTCTAAAATCTAGGACTGCTGAGTTTACAAACATGTTAGAAGTGTTGATAAAATATGAAATTGCGACATGGTTAGAATGGCCATTTGTTTTTATTCTTGCTACGTATTTTGCTGGAGGTGATATTTTAGAGTCATCAAAAAGTATATCTTCATTTTTGCAAAGTTGAGAATTTAAAAATATTTTTCAACTTTTTCAAGAACTAGATGTTTGAATATCAAAAGAAAATATATTGTACTATTTTGCTTCTATTGTACCTATTGTTATGTGAATTCGATATGCAACTCTTAAGATTATTACCCAAAATAAAGATATACCTTGAAAAGATCTCTTTTGTCTTTTAGGAGCTCATCCTTTTCCTACAACACTTACTTGGATATGAGCATTTACATATTTTCTCTCTGGATATAAAGATTTTTATAAATTTTATAAAATTTTTTGAAAAGTAAGAAGTGATATCTCTGCAGCTATGGAGGTCCAGAAATCTCAAAAACCTGAAGAATTTGAAAAAGTTTTATGAGAACTTAAGGCGAGGCTTTGAGAAATTATCTCGTAGCATCATACTTCCATAATTCCCCTAATTTTGAAAGGACAAATCTCTCATACACTGAAAACTCTCTTCCAAGAAGTGTAGCATAGATACCATATATATCTTCAAGTATCATCTCAAATGCTTTACCATTATGTTGAGGTAACCGTTTTTCTGCTGATTTTGTTTTTCCTTTCTTTGATTTTTCAAAATGAAAATATCTAGACGATCCTCTATTATCAACTCGAATTTTTAGATTTTTAATTTTAAAGGCTGTAATAACTTCTTCTTCAACAAAAAATCTATCTTTCCCATTTTTTCCTTTTTCAGTTCATCTAGTTACTATTTTTTTTACTTCTATTTCTTCTATAATTCAATCTTTTAAAAGTTGAATTTCTGCTTCAGAAATTTTACGATCAAACTCAACTTTCTTAGCTTCTGCTTCTAAAACTCTTTTCTCACTTTCTATTTGTTTTTCTCTTTCTTCAGTAAGGTCTTTTCTTTTTCTTAGTGCTGCTTTAAAGGCTTTTATTTTACTTCCTCCGTAGTTTTGTGGATTGAAATTTTCACTTTTTGATTTTCCATTATGTTTTACTTTTACTCTTACAGACTCATTATCTATATGCATATTTCTTAACCTTTCTTGTGAGTCTTTATTGTGTGCTAGATCAAAAAATATTTCTCCTAATGCCTCCCGAATAACTTTAAAATAGATTCCATAATGATTATCTGTTTTTCATAATCATTTTATTCATCCAGTTTCTAGAATGATTTGAGATATATCAGAACTAAATTGTTCCATAGCTGTTCTAATCTCTGGGCATTCAAATGATAAATCAAAAGCACTATTGATACTTTTGGATTCTCAAAGAATAAGGGTAAGTCTTTTTTGAATTTCACTTATATCTCATTGAAGTATTTCTTCGACAACTCAGATTACTTTATCTTTAAAGTCCTGTTGTATTTTTTTTGTTACCAATTGTATTTCTCATGGAGAAAGAAGAGGAGTAGAGTCTATATCTTTTACACAATCATCTCTTTTTTTAAAGTCAGAAACTTGCAGCATATACAAATATTTTTTTTATAGTTTGCATAATTATTTTCTAAATTGATAAATAGTCAAATTTAGTTAAAAAAAAGACCCGTTTAGGGTCTTTTTTACCTGAAAGATTTTTACTGAACTATTTCATCAATATTTATTTCTTCAGCAGATGCTGCTCTGTTTTCTAACTCTTCATCAATAAGTTCTTTGAGAGAAGTAAGCTGTGAGAGTATTTTATCTTTATTTTCTTGCTTCATCTTTGTGTTTGCTTCTGTTTTTGTAATCATTTTAGTCACATTGTCTGCAAGTTTTTGGAGTTTATCTTCCTTGATTTTAGGAAGCTTATCAACAAGTTTTTTTGCAAATGCTTCTTTATACTGAACTACTTTTTCTTCAATACTTCCTCTTGTTTCAATTCTTGCTTGAGTATTTTCTTTTCTCATTTGAGAATTTTCTTCAAACACAGATTTTCTAGCTTCTACAAATGCAGATGCTTTTGCGTTGTCTCAAACAATTTCTTGAATTTTTGCAAAATGAGCAGCTCTCATAGCCTCAACCTCTTCTCTATGGGCATTCATATTTTCATCTGTTTTTTCCATAGACTTAAACTTCTCTTGAAGAGCTTTTACTTCTGCTTTATGAGCTGTATTTAGTTCTTTGAGGGCAGTTTTTTGTTCTGTTGTGAGTTCAGTAAAAGCATCTTTTGCTTTTCCGTTTTCTGATTTGAAAGATTCAAGATTTTCTTTTATCTTTACTCTATTTTCTTTTACAAAATCTTTGTTTTGTCCCTTTAACATTTTGATCTCATCTTTGAGTTTCTTTCTTTCCTCATTTCCCATTTTAGGAGTTTTTACTTCATCTGAAGTTTGAGGAGAATCAAGAAGTGGAGTCGCACTTGTTGTAGCAGGAATAGCATCGACTGTTCCAGTAGCATCATCAGCATATGCTGAACTTGTAAGACTAAGTATTAGAGCCAACAATAGTACATAACTTTTTTTCATAAAAGTAAGTAGTTAAAAATTAAAATTACTTATGAATCACGATTATTTTATCGTGCACACGTATAATATACGTATAAAGTAAGAAAAAGGTAAAAAAATCTATGGAAAAATTCTATTTTTTATGTAAAATTTCTTCGTGTACGCTATTTGCTGCTAAACATCACTCTGCGGCGCTCATGATAGTTTGCCTGAACTTGTTAGAATTTGTTGTGACATCTCAAGCAGCAAAAAGTCATGGAACACTTGTTTGCTGTCTTTTATCTACCACTAGACATCATTCTTCATCTTTTTGAGGTCAAAGTGCATCAATAATCTTTGTAAAAGGAATTGTTCCAACGGCTATAAATATACCGTCAGCCTTCAATGTTTTTCCACTTTTGAGTTTTACTTCTTCCATAAAGAGTCATCCATTGATACTCTCTATTTCTTCATTGAGATAGAATTCTATATTTTCTCTTTTTTTCGCTTGATTCACCCATATTTCTTCAGCTCTAAACGTATCTCTTCTGTGTACAATCTTCACTGTTTTACATATGTCTGCAAGATAGAGTGCTTCTGTCAGTGCTGTATTTCCACCTCCTGCAACTACTACCTCCAGTCACTTAAAAAATGCACCATCACAGGTTGCACAGTAGCTCACTCATTTTCCTAAAAATTCATTTTCTCATGGTACCTCAAGGTGTCTATATTGATTTCCTGTTGCAAGGATGATATAATCGCTTGTAAATTCTTTCCCACTAAGCGTTTTTATAAAAAAGGTCTCCTCTTTTTTTTCTACAGATTCCACTGTATCTTGAAGTATCTCACTTCCTGCACTTTCAGCATGTTTTTTAAAGTTTTCCATTATTTCTTTTCCCCCAGCTGAGAGTACTCAAGGATAGTTTTCTACCTTATGAGAAGTAGCAAGGGCTCCACCTGGGAAACTCCCGATAATAAGGTTTTTGATACTATATCTACTCGCGTACATTCATGCTGGCAGTCCAGCGCTTCCAGCTCAAATAATAATTAATTCGTAGTGCATAAAAAAGTATAGTTCTAAGTGGAACTATTATACTCAAAATATGTTTCATATAAAACTTTTTTGATTTTCTTGAAAAACCTTTATTTATCCTTAATATCAAGAGTACAATATTATTAATTTTGCATAGTATGAAAAAAATGATGAATGATTTCAAAGCATTTGCCTTTAAAGGAAATATGCTTGATCTCGCAATTTGAGTGGTTATTGGTACTGCATTTGGGAAGGTTGTTTCTTCTCTTGTTGCTGATATCATCACTCCTCTTATCGGTATCCTTGCTGGAGGAGTTGATTTCAAAGGATTGGGATATACTTTAAAAAATCCTGTTCTTGGTACTGAGGCAAAAGTTGCTTATGGTATGTTTTTGCAAAATATCTTTGATTTTCTTGTAGTAGCTCTTGCACTATTTATCTTCGTTATGATGATTAATAAAGCAGTAGCAAAGATGAAAAAAGAAGAAGCTGCTGCAGCAATTGCAGCGAAGAAAGATGAAGTTATGCTTCTTGAAGAAATTAGAGATCTTCTTAAATCAAAGAAATAATCGTTTCTTAAACATAAAAAACCCCGCAGTTTTGCGGGGTTTTTTTAATGTGTATCTTGATTAATCTTACTTTCTTGAGGAAGAGATTGTCCCATATATTTGCTTCCTTTTCTTTGGTCGTATGGAATCTCAACTGTCCCATGAACGAGCTCAAACGCAAATTGTCCGATTCTCATACCTGGATGTAGTGCGATAGGAACTTCGTTGATGTTAGTCATTTCAAGCGTGATGGTTCCTTCAAATCATGGGTCTATATATCCTGCGGTTGAGTGTATAACGAGTCCAAGTCTTCCAAGAGAACTTCTCCCTTCACATCTCGCAACAAGATCATAGGGAACTTTTATCCTCTCGAGTGATACCGCAAGAACAAATTGTCTTGGGTGGAGGATAAACGTCTCTCCTTCTTTGAGCGTTACAACTTCAAAATGCTTCGCCTCTACTGATTCTTTTGGGTCTATCAGTGTCAGGTTGTCTCTTTTGTAGTATTTAAAGGTATTGCCAAGCCTAAAATCTATGCTTGCAGGTCATATCTGAGAAAGTACATCGATTCCATCTTGAGAACTGAGTATTATGTTTCCAGATTGAATGCGAGAGCGAATCTCTGAATCAGAAAGTATCATAAAATATGTGTAAGGAGTTAATTTGGCGTAGTATACATATTTTTTTGTGAAAAAGAAGCAGAATATCAAAAAAATGTACTTTCCCTTAAAATAGGGCTTTATGCAAAAGAATTTGACTGAAAAACAATAATTTATATACTACCTCTCGCTGTAAAAGGCAATGCGAGGGTAACATAAAAGAGTGAGTGTA
>CAYTMN010000010.1:9315-23865 GCA_964438925.1 uncultured Candidatus Peribacteria bacterium | reverse complement strand
TTTTTGATAGACACATAAATAATTATACTCTCGCTTTTTCTCACTCAAAAAATGCTTCACTGTATAAACAAAAAGTGGGGGCGCTCTATATGAAAACTACAAACAAAAAAGCTATTGAGAGTCATATCCGTAGAATCGTTCATCGTAGCATCTCCAATCCTCCAGGATTTGGAGTAGAGATTATAAGCATCGTCCATGCAAAGTATCAAAGAGAATGGAAAGAAGAATTGGAAAGCGTAAGATTGAATCTACAAAAAAGAAGAGAGATGCTTGCTAACATTCTCCCAGAAAGGTTTAGTTTTATTCGTGAAGGAAAAGGGTTATTTAGTATATTATGACTCTCTGAACTTGAAGTAGAAAAGCTAAAAAATCAGTATGGAATATACATGCCTAAAAGTTCCAGAATAAGTTTCTGAGGACTCAAAGATTCATATACCCATTATGTATGAGAAGCTATCTCGAAACTTAAAAATCTTTAGAAAAAAAGTTATGCTTTTTTCAAAACATATCACTCTCCTCTCACTGTATGAATCCAAGTATGAAGTCAAAAAGATTGTAAGGCTCTTTTAAGTCTTAGTACTATAATTCTTGCATTTCTCTCTATGAGAATTTCACTATCTCACCATAGTTTCTCATGCAAAAAACGTATTCATACAATGTTTTCAACTTGCATAAGAAGTAAAAATAATACATATTTATTTTTTTTTGAAAGGCATATTTTTTTTCATTGAAAGTAAAATTGATTTTCAAGTACTTTATACTCCAAACCTTGATATTCAATAATTTCTTTTGAGTAGTGACAATAGTTCATAACATAAGTTCTAAACCATTTTTGCATTCGTATAATAAGCTCCGTAAGTCTAAATGGTTTTATAATATAGTCACTTGCTCAATATTCAAATGCCTTTTCTATCCAAGAACATTCAGAGATAGAGGTAATAACTACTATCGGTATAAGAAATCACTTCTCACGAATCTCTTTTACTATATTGAGTCAATTCTTTAGTTTCTTATCTCCTAAAAAAATATCTACTAAGATAATGTCATAATATTTTAAATCTATAGACTCCAAACAAAAAGAGTCATATGTATGTACTATCTTGACTCTATTTGAAATAATTTTATTTGATAATATCTCTTGTATTTGAATCGCCAAATTGTAATTATCCTCAATGATGAGTACGTTCATTTTTTGATTTCTTAATTGTTAAAGGGATTTGAACTGTAAATTTTGCTCATCAAAGTTTTGAAGAAGCACCAGTAACAATTTGCCATCAGTGTAAGTTTGCAATTCTCTTGCATAAATATAGCCCCATTCAGAGTCAAGTGTTTTCATTATTCCCAGTACCATATTTATCAAACATTTTATCAAACTCTATAGAACTAAAAATTCATTCACCATTATCTTCAATATCAAAGAAAATAAATTCTTGATTTTTTGATGCTGAGAAAAGTACTTTAGGTTTTGATTGATTAGAAAACTTTAAAGCATTATTTATAAGGTTTGTTACAAGCTCCCTTACCTGAATTTTATCACAAAAAATACATCATAAGTCCTCTACTATATCAATATCTACTTGAGACTTATGGAGTTTTAAAATAAGCTTTAATTCATCCTTAAGAAAAGTTGAAAGATAGACTTCTTCCATAAAAAGTTTTACCTTTTCAAGATCATATTTTTCAGCTGAAAAAATAGTTTTTACCAGAGAAGAAACTTTTTGGAGTTCATCAGTTAAAACATCAAGATCTTCTCAAGTTCTTTTTTTATTCATTGAACTTTTCTTAAATTCTTCATTTATACAATCAAGAAGTAATATACTATTTGCAAGTGGAGCACGTATCTCATGACTTGCGTATCTTATAAATTCTTTAAGTTTACTTATAAGAGCGTTATACTGAAGTGTCTTTTCATCTACTCTCCTATCAAGATTAAAATTAAGTTGTTGAATTTCAGAGTACACTTGCATATAGTTGAGATGTATCTCCAAAGATTTTACAAAGTCATTAAGTATTGATATCTCTTGAGTAGAATAATTATCCTTAATTGATTTCTGTCAGACTTGAAAAATTCATACAATATCTTTGCCTTTATTGTAAATTGGAAGAAATATATATCCTCAATCTATTATTTGCTGATATAATACTTTCTTATTGATTTTATTTTCCTCAATAAATACATCGTCATTAATAAAAAAATCAAAATTTTTCTTTTTAGAAAAGTATTTTTTTACTTCATTCAATTTAAAACTATCAAAATTCACAAAATGCACCATACAGTTTGATATATTCAAATTTTTGTAAAATTCTCTTTTTATAAATGCATTTAAAACTCCATAATCCGATATGGATATAAGGTTTTCTTTTATATTTCATATCTTATGTAAAAAGACATTGTCACCCGTCTTAAATACTTCACAAAAAACTTTATAGAGTCCAAAGAACAAAACTATACAAACTCAAATATCAAATATAGTCCACTCTAGAGTAACTCACCAAAAAGATCTAAAGTTAACACTATAGCTTATAAGAAAATACTTAAAAGTATAAATCCATAATATAGAAAGAATACAAGAAATAAGGAAAGAAATTATTTTTCCCAATAAAACTCTTATATCGGAAAAGTAGTATCTAAAAATCGAATAACTCGTAAGAAATAAGAATGGGAAAAAGAAGACAATAACTTCTTTCTCATAAAGTCTTTGTCAAAAAAGTGGAAGAAGTAAAACAAATATAAAACATAGTATATAAAAAGTAAACATTCAAAAAAGGATGTATAACAAACGTACTTTATCAATTCTTTGAATTTCACGTATCTTTAAAAAGGAAACTCAAGCAAGTATTGGGAGAGAAATAAGACTAAGAAAGATATGTATTCAATAAAGTATTCCTTCTGTCTCATAGTAGTCTTGTTTCTCAGTATCATAATAGAGTCCTGATATGATATATGGAGTAAATTGATATATAAAAACAATACATCCAAATAAACAAAGTGTAAGTATATTTGATTGTGTTAGTATTTTTTTCTTTTGTTTGTCAAAGAAACGGATAAATAATATAAAACTGTAAAGTGAAATAATAGAACTTGAATAAGAAAGTTTTATAATATGAGATACTACATCAAGATGAATTTTTGAAAAGTAAGAAAAAATATAGGTCAAAAACCATATAGATGTCGCAATACTAAATATAAGGAAGAAAAATCAGGATGAGTTTTTATATTTTTCAAATACCTTTGTACCTAAAAAAAGAAGATAGATGATTGCAACTAAATAAACCAAAAGCAAAAAATCCATAAATATTGGTTATATTTTACACAAATATACTATGGATTTTTTCAAATATGTAAATTATATTACTCCCTTTACATCTCTAATTTTTTTACCGTACTTCTTTATAAAGTCTCTAATTCAAGAGCTAAATTCACTCCTATAATTTTCTATAAGTTTTTCTTGCAAAAAGACATCACTGTTGTAAGATTCACCTAAATTTGTAAGTCGAGGATCTCAACGAAATCAAAGTTCTTGAGCTCAAAGTGCACTATACATTGCATGAAGTGTTCATCAATAGTTTAACTCTGATATTCAGTATAATTTGGAATACTCATCAGGAATAGAAAGAAAAAAATTACTCAATAGAGAAAAAATTATTGGCATACTCATAAATTCTTCGATGGTTCAAAGAGATGAACAACTAAAAATTTTTTCTGGTATTATTCATATTTTTCTTCTTATAGCATTTTTTAATTCATCTATTCATATATCCCCATAATGATCTTTTAGTTCGACATCAAAAACAGTATCAAGTGTATCAACATACCCATCAACAAACCCTATTATCTCTCAAGATTCCTTTCTGGCAATAATAGCAAAAGTCTCTCTTTGATATCTTGCAATTAAGCTTTGTATATAAGTGTCTTCAGGATAGAAAAATGAGGTTTGATTTGAATGACATGAAGAACAACTCATTCAAGTAAATCATAATATTTTCTCAATTTCTGATACCATAAGGGCGTAAATCTGTTTACTTTCATGTCAAAATACATCTTGTTTTGACATAACATGTCAGCAATGATTGCATCTTATGTACTCTCATCTTCCTTCATCTCTTGCCCACATATCTCTCTCAATCGCACAAATTCTCTCTAAGTCTTCCTGTGAAAATTTCTTTACATTTACAGCTTCAAAGACTATAGAAGTATTCATATTTTTGATAGTAATTTTTTTTCATCATACGCTATTTTTGTTACAAATTTGTTACGTTTTTTATGAATGATATTAAATAGTTATTAATTTCTAGGGGTGAAATATACCATTCAACTTGCTAAATAATGTATATAACTTACAATGAAAAGTATTTATACTTTTAACAAAAAAATGTATGAGAGTAATCGTCCTAGATGATGAAAAAATTCTAACAACATCAATTCAAAGAAGACTTTCAGAAATCTGATACAATGTAGAAATCTTAAATTCAAACAGAGAATTTTACCAACTTCAAAATAAAAAATGTGATATATACCTTATAGATATATCACTGACTGACGGGAATGGAATCGATGTAGTACAATATATAAGAAATGAACTAAAATTTAACACTCCCATCATGATTATTTCATGACATGAGAGTGTTTGACATAAAATAAAATCCCTAGATTGTGGAGCTGATGATTATATTACTAAACCTTTTTCTTTTGATGAACTAACAGCAAGAATCAGAAGTATAATGCGCAGATGAACTCAAGACGCGGTAACTTGCAGTCTGAGGTATAAAGATATTGTACTTGATTTAAACACAAGAGAAGTAAGAAAATGAGATTTTGAACTTTCCATGACAAAAAAAGAAAAACTGCTCCTTGAGTTCTTCCTATACAATAAAGGAAAATTTATCACCACAGAAGAACTTGAAAGTTCTGTATGGAGTAAAAAGAAAAAATGAGTTTCAAAAAATACGATAAACGTAACAATATTTAAAGTAAGGCAAAAATTATGAAATGATTTTAATTTACAAACAAAGACATGAGAATGATATTGTCTTGTATGTGATAAAAATAGTTAGGTATCGTATTACCTTAATATCTGTAGAGCTTTTTTAACAACTTCTTCTCAAGTAAATTTTCATTTTCAGATAAAAAGATCTGCTCAAAGTTCATAGACTTTATCTATATCTCTTTTTTGACTTATTGTACTACAAACGACAACGGGTGTAATGATTGATGATTGTTTTTTTATTGTCTCTAAAACTTCATATCAATCCATAGTAGGCATCATAAGATCTAAAAGGATAATATCTGGCTTATATTTTAGAATGTCTGTAATCCCTCTTATGCCATCATCTGAAATATACGTTAATAAACCTGCCTTTTCAAAGTATACCTTATAGATTTGTTGCAGGTCTTTATTGTCTTCGATAATGAGAACTCTTTTCTTCATACTGGTATCATACATATAAAGAACAAATAAATCAAAAAATGATACAAAAAAGGTCTCTGTTTTTTAATATGAAATTAATATTACTAAGGTTTTTACTCAAAAGTTACATCATATCCAAGTCTATATTGCATATTTCATGAGTTTCAAGCCCACTTAAAAAGATATAATCCTTTCAGATCAAAATTTCTCATAGAGAGAATGTTTTCTATATCATCTTCATTCACCAAATTATAGTATTGAAAAAAACTAATATATTTCTTCTTTCCATTCATCATGATACTATAATCCGACTGTAGCTCATAGTAAGGAATAAGTTTTTTTAATGATTCAAAAGTAATTTTAGAATCATACGCAAGACCCGAAGTACTCCTAAACTCCAATGGAGCTAAAAGAAGATATTTTTGATCTTTATACTTTTTTGTAAGTTTTGAAAGAGCTTTTTTTACTTCTTTTTTTCGGTCATTGAGAGTATAGTTCGTCAAGTACTCAGGAAGTTCCTCAAAGTCATATCTGTTCGTATAAAAGAGATCTTTAGGAAGTTTATAGTATTTGTATTTTTCAGATGTCAGAGTATCTACAGCTCAAACAGGATCATCAAAAGTTGGATCATAGTAGTAGTCTCCTATTTTTACCCAAGCATGTCAGATTTGTGGAAAATCTGGGACGTCAATCACAAATCATTTTAATATCTCTACATCACTCACTCCTGCAAATAAAAGCATATATCCCATAAGTTTTGTATACCCATCACATACACCATCCTTGTTCTTATATGTAAGAATTCAAGAGTAGATTTTATAATCATCTAAAGTAAAATTCTTTGTATATGTGATATTATGAAGTATCCAAGAATATATTTTTTGTATCTTATCTTGTTCATTTTTGGATTGAGAAGTGATACTTAAAGTGAGCTTTTTAATTTGTTTAAAAATTTCATCACTTTCATCTACAAGAAATTTCTTGTCATCAATCACATTTTTTAAAAATTCTTCTTTATCTGAGATTCATTCAAGTATGCTAGAAGAAACAAGTTTTATCTTTGAATAGTCAGTTAAAAATCAAAATCTCTTCTGCTCATCTTGGAAAAAAATTATTTTACTTGAAGATAGTCCATAATCCTCTAGATAAAATCAATATGTGTCATCTAGAATATTATATTTATCAAATATGAAAGAATAGTATGTATCCTTTTCTAGAACATATCTCTTGTCATAGGTAATAAAGCGACTTGAATACGAAGTTCAAAAAAGACTAGAAAAAGGAATTTTCTGAACTATGGTATAGTCTTCTACAAACATATATCATGAATCGTTTTTTAGAATCACTCCATTTTTAGAAGAGAGCGTATCAACATAAGATTCTTTAACAGGATAAAATTGGGTAAACACAAATTTCTTTACCTTATTATCATCAACAAACTCATTCATATTATTTACTATATAAACTTTTTTTCCCAGTTTTTGTAGTTTCTGTATATGTGCTGGAAATACTAAGTTCCCGTCTGCCATTTTTTTTAAAGAATAGAAAACAGAAAGTTCTTTCTGTTTTTGAATAACAATTGGTGACTTCTTACTCTCTCATTCTAGTTCTGCTATTTTTTGATGATTGAGAACATACAGAGCTTGAAAATATTCCTTTTGCTTTGCAGTAATTTTACTATTTCAGAGTTGAACATTAAGCTCTTTTTCAAAGTCTTTAAGAAGTTGAATCTTTTTTTCTTTTCAATACTTTATATCAATCTTTGAATAAAAGTTATTGTACGATGTAATATACTTTTCATCATTTCACGCTCAAAAAACACTTTGAGTAAGAGAAAGAACAATAAAGAAAGAAATGATGATTCTATTAAGCATATCTTATAAATCTAAAGCTTTTATAAGCTGGTTGTCTTTCTTTAGTTCAGAGTACATAGTGTCATCGAATTTTAGTTCAATATCAGGTTTAATTCAAATACCATCAATCCCTGTAAGTGTTTTTCCAGTATACCATTTTGCAATCGTATATTTAAGTATTGAAGTATCACTATATCACTTCATCGTTTGAACTGATCATTTTCAGTAACTTTTCTCTCAAACGATAACTGTCTTTGGATAATAATCTTTCAAAGTTCCTATAAAAATTTCTGATGCACTTGCTGTACCAGTATTTTGCAATACAACGAGTTCATAGTTTCAAAAATCTAACGATTGGATTCAAGTCGAATCATTATGTATAGTCTTGTTAATATATTTTATTACAGAAACTGGTTCTCCTGCAGGAACAAAGTTTGAGAGCATCTCATTTACTTGATCTAAATATCCTCCAGGATTATTTCTCAAATCAAATATAATCTTTTTTACATTTCAATTACCTTTTATGATTTCAAGAGACTTTGTAAATTCTTCACTTACTGTAGCTCAGAAGTTTTTAATTTTTATGTAGTATGTTTCTCATCCTTTCATCTCATATTCCACTTCTTTCAAGACAATCTTTTGGCGTGTAACCGTTATTTTTAACTCTCTATCTTCTCTTTGTATAGTTAGTTCTATATCAGTTCCAGCAGGTCATTTAATCCAAGATATAACTTCTTGGAGAGAGTTTTCTTCAGTGACATCATTATCTCATACTTTTAAAATAATATCTCAAGATTTTATACCTGCTTTTTCAGCTGGAGAATCTGGAATAGGTGATATAACAAATACTACACCAGGTTCTCTCATATCTACATATGCTCAAATTCATTCGAATTCTCAAGTAAGAGAATCTGTAAAACTTTTACTTTTTACAGGTGGAAAATAGACGGTATGTTTATCATTCGTTCACTTTGCGAGTCATTCTATAGCTGAGTACATCATTTCTTTATGATCGAGTTCTTCTTGATCAAAATGTTGTGTTGTAAGAGTATTGTATACATCTTCAAAAATTCATTTCTTTATAGAAATATCTGCACTTTCATATGGGTTTGAGTACTCTACATCTACTGCTTGATCAGCCACAATAAAGTTTCTAACTTTTTCAATATCATATGCATTCGCATAGCGCTTTTTAAGTTTTTTTACAGTTGAGTCTGTATCAAGAAGGAAATTTACACCAGCTACGCTTTCAATATACTTATAAAAAGAATACGCGTTCATCTTTGCATCAAGAGATATCTTCCCTGTCTTGTTTTCTACATAGTTCAGATATACCATCTTTTGTAGAAGCTTATAGTCAGGAGTATCTTTTTTAATATTTGTATATTTCAAGTCTATAAATTCAAAGCTATTTCTCACTATAGAGCTTGGTAGTTCTAAAAGAAAAGAAAAGACTTCTCTTCTCACAATTACTTTTGCAGCGTTATTTTCCTCTAAAGTATGAGCATTAGCAGGGTCTATAGGGAGTATTTTTACTTCAAGCGCATAAGCTGGACAATACAACAACCAAAATAAACTTATAATTAATACGATTCTTTTCATCTTTTGTTATTAAAAATATCTTATGTATTGTACAAAAAATAAAAAAAAACTCTATCTTTTATAAAAGAGTTTCTTTTTCAAAGTGTTTTTTTGTTGTACAATAGAACTTACCTTCAAAGCATAAATTCTATTCCTCACATAGGAAATATCACTCAATAAAAGATAAAAGCAAGACCTGTAAGAATAAGAACCAAATATGTTCCTCCATATCATAAATAGTGTTCAGCCCAAGCAAACGCACCAGTCCAAGAATGGACTACTTTACGATACTTTATTATCCCCATGCCCGCGAGTATAAATAAAATTCAATAAAATATTTTTAAAAAAAACATATATGTAAGTTTTTAATAAGTAACTTTTTTAGCAGAAACATCTTCTCAACCCAGAACTGACTCTAAGCTCTTTTTTATAGCATCTTTTTGCTCTGGAGTCATATTTTTAGTATACCCTTTTATGATATCTCCAACTGAAGAGTTTGCTCAAGTTTGGGTAGTTCACATTGAAGGCATTTTTGAAGAAAAAACTGCATTCATTCATCAAGAAAGAATAAGAGGTAAATAGTTAATAAAAAGATAGTATGGGAGAATAACCACAAGGAAGAAAAAAGAAATTTTTAAGTACAATCTATACCATTTTTTTCTTTGTTCTTTCTTTAACTGATCATATATATAATCGACTTTCTCCTCTAGAGTTAATTCTTCATGTAACATAGAAAAATGTTTTAAAATATAAAGTATTATTTAGCTTCTTTCCAATTTTTACCTACTCAATAATCCACTATAAGTCTTACTCGATTATCTTGTAAAATTCCTTCCATTATCTTTGGTATTTCACGAGCTAAGAGTTCTTTCTCATCTTTTTTTACATTAAACACCAATTCGTCATGAACCTGCATAATCATCTTACTTTTAAGTTCTTTGTCTTTCATAAACTTTGCAACCTGAATCATTGCAAGTTTTATAATATCAGCTGCAGTTCCCTGTATTGGCATATTCATAGCTTCTCTTTCAGCTGCTTGCTTCATCATCTTATTGGCATCATTTATACCTCATATATATCTTCTTCTTCAAAAAAGCGTCTCTACATATCAAGTTTTTTCACAATTCTCAATCAAAGTATCAAAAAATATTCGTACTTTTGGGTAATTTTCAAAAAATTTATCGATGTAGACTTTAGCATCCATACGAGATATATTCAACATTTGAGAGAGTCAAAAGGGAGAAATACCATAGATAACTCCAAAATTTACAGTCTTTGCATACTTTCTTTCAGTAGATGATATATCATCTTTTCAAAATATAAGTTTAGCAGTATTATAATGGATATCTATATTATTTTCAAAAGCCTTACAAAGATTATCATCTTGGCTCATTATCGATAAAATACGAATTTCAACCTGAGAATAATCAAACGCCATCAACTCATCTTCAGAGGAAAAAGGGATAAAAGCAGAACGAATCTCTCAGGCAATTCCTTCTCAAGTGGGAATATTTTGAAGATTAGGATCAGTACTTGAAAGTCTTCAAGTTGCAGCAACAGTTTGGTTGTAACTCGTATGAGTGACATCATTTTCATCAAGCTGTCATAAAAGTCATTCTACATAGGTAGAAAGGAGTTTTGAATAATGACGATATTCTATAATTTTTTGAGCAATTGGATATGACTTTGCTAGTCACTCAAGTACATCACTATCTACACTATACCCTGTTTTTGTCTTTTTTACTGGAGGAATTCACATCTTCTCAAAAAGTATCTCTCATACCTGTTTTGGAGAACTTATGTTAAATTCTTGTCATGCATCTTGAATAATTTCTTTTTGTAATGAGAAGATGGCACTTTCCAGTTGCATTCATATACCCTTAAGTCTATCTCTATCTATTTTTATTCCATCAAGTTCCATATCCTTGAGAACATCAATAAGAGGTATCTCAATTTCTTGAAGAATTTTATTGTGTATGATTCCGTCTTCTTTTTGTTTTTTATATATGAGTTGAGTTACATATACATCTTCTCAAGAATATGTAGCTGCAGTAGAAAGTTCAACATCTGAAAATACGATTTTTCCTTTTCAAGTGAGTTCTCAAAAAGAAATCGTTTTGTAACCAAAAGAATTGAGTGCTATATCATCGAGGGAAAGACCTCTCCTTCAAGGATTTCTAATGTATTCTCAAAGAAGTGTGTCGTAAAAAGTTGCCATAAATATAGATTATGCTGTGTATTATATAGATGGGAATAAAAATACAAAAAAAAGTCCTCATTTCTGAGAACCTTTTTACTTTGAAAAATTTAGTAAAGAAGATCTTTATCGATTTTACCGTAATCAAAAACTTCATTTGGGCTAAAAAATCTTTCGATCTCAATTTTTGCAGTCTCTTCACTGTCAGAAGCATGAACAAGGTTAAATCTAATAGTAAGAGCTAAATCTCCTCTAATAGTTCCAGGAGCAGCCTCAACTGGGTTTGTAGCACCAACAATGTTTCTGAGTGATGGGATTGCATCAACTCCCTCAACTACCATTGCAACAATAGGACTAATAGTCATATATGCAACGATTTCAGGAAAAAACGGTTTACTAGCAAGATGAGCATAATGTGACTTAATAAGTTCTTCTGTCATCTTTATCATTTTTATTCCAATTATTTTGAGACCTTTTCTCTCAAAACGAGAAACAATCTCTCAAACGAGACCTCTTTCAACTGAATCTGGCTTGATTAATACAAGACTTCTTTGCATACTCTTTGCTTAATTATATATAAAAGTACGCTGATTATATATCTTTCGGGCATTTTGCAAATGATTTACGCCAAAAACTTGTTAAAAACCTTGTTCAAGATTTGTGAACGATGCAAACAAAAAAGACTGTAAATACAGTCTCTATTTATTTTATTGTCCTACTTAAGCTATATATGTATAAAATGGTTTTTTTAAGTTGTAGTATGTTACTACCCCTCACTCTGATTCAAAACCATTTTTATTTTTCTTACCGTCTCTTTTTTGGGCTCCTGCACGTTCTGCAAAAGGCTTAAGGCTTTTCGCCAAGCTAAAAGCATAGTCTGCATCAAGACCTATACACCCCTCTGTTTGTCTTCTAACATTTCCTTTATCATTGTACTTTCATCTAAGATCAACTCAATGGATATATTTAGATCCCAATGTAGGAGAACGAAAGCTTGCTCATAATACCGTAGCTGAACCAGTAAGACTACAATCAACTGAAGGGGCTGAGGCAATACTCATTTCCGTAACTTTATGAAGCCTTCACCTTATAGTTTCTCCAGATTTATGGATGATAGGTACTTCTTGTGGTTCTCCATCAATAAATATCAACCCCCTATTTCTTGTCGGATCAAATAGTTGAACCATTGGAGTACCTTCGATATCTCTTTTTTGTTTAAGCAACATCAAAGCAAATTGTTTCCCTACTTTCTGCCATCTTTCTGGAAGTCGAGAAACAAAATCCCTACAGTTTTGACTTAAGAGATTGCAAGTATAGTCAGCTTCTTCATCTACTACTTTTCATTTTCTTTTAGGTTTTCTCTCGGTTGTTTTATCGTCAGATACTATTCCTTCTCACATTCATAAAGCTATTTGAGTATTGTATCAAGCTATACCATCAACTAGGAGTCCTTTTTCTTTTTGAAAGTTCACAAGAGCCGCCAAAGTTATAGGTCAAAAATACCCATCATCTGCTCCTTCAGGAAGTTTTTTGGCTTTTATCAGAGCTTTTTGCAAAGCCTTCATTCATCAATTATTTTCTAAGAGTTCTTCATTTTTATCACCCCAATCATTTTTAATAAAATCATCAAGTCATCTACGTGTAAACTCTTTAGCTTCTGCAATACCACCTTTCATTACTTCTGGTATTACACTTCATACAAAGTGTTGCCTTTCTTCTTTTGTAAGTTCCCCATCAGGAATTAACTTTTCTGTCATAAAAAAGATAGAAATAATATTATAAACGTATTATAACATATATAGTTCATAAAAGTCAAAAATGGAATTATCACTCAAAAAGTTCACTTACGTAACACTATATATTTCTTGAATTCTTCAACCATTTTATGTTGTACTCTTTTCTTATTAGAAAGGTATACTTGGAGGGTTCTTTAGGGCGAAAATTAGAGTCAAAGTCCTTTTATCAGGTATTCACTTTTTATTTAAGAGAGTATCGGGAGGGGTATATCTTCAAAAAAGAGATCAAAATCAATTATATTTTCAAAGATTATATTGTTCTTGAAAGAACTTAACTGCTTTCTGAAGTTCAGGATCAAAAGGTTTATCTGAACGGTCAAGTCAAAGAGCACTACGAAGATTTGCAAGAGTATGTTTTTCAAGTCAATTTATAAGTTGACGCTCTTCACTGGTAAGTGATTCTCAAGCTCTGACTTCATCAGGTAGAACTTTTCATTTTGGGACTTTTAATTCTACAACAGGTTGTATCGTTTTTCTAGGGTTTGGTATTTCATTTGATGTTATTTCAACTTTTTGAGTTCATTTGAGCTGAGAAGATTCAGCTACTATTTGAGCCAATAATTGGGCATCTAAAACTCACGTAATAGGAAGTCCTTTATCCTCCTGATAACTCACGACCTGTTTCATAACATCTGGTCAAAAAATCGCATCCTCTGCTATCATCGGAATATTTCTTTTTTCATCTTTATTTTTCTGAGCATTTCTTGCATTAAAAAATTTCTGAGAAAGTCTTACATTTTCAGGTCATATTGCCTGTTCCACATTTGCCCTTATATCTTTAAGTATAAAGTCCCTGAGCTTTCATTGTCTATCACGAGATGCTGTAATTACAGCAAACTTATCTTTTGCATATGCTTCAGCAAAAGCTCTTTTTTCATCTGCTGTAAGTACGTTATCTTGCAAAAGGTTTGATTGTAGTTCCTGAACTACAGGATTTTCTCATGGGTTTCTTGGCATATAAAGAAATCTTAATAAATATATAATTATTCTATCATATATTAACAAAAAAAGTCAAAATTTATCTAAAGGACTCAGAAAAAAACTGTGGAAATCATTTTTTAGCTATTTACAAAAAAATATGCTACAATTATGGAAAGGAAAAATATGACAGAAAACATACAAAAATTCTTGAAACACTATTTCTTCATTTTTTTAGGAATAGCCTACTTTACTGCGTACTATAGGTATGAGCATTCAGTAGTTGAATATATAAAGGAAGCCTCTTTTTACAGTATTGTAGCTTTTTCCTACTTTAATGCACTCATAAGTGCCTTTATGGTGTACAGTGTTATCACTATTTTTGAAAGAGGTGTCGAAAAATTCTTTCACTTCATCTTTTCACATCTCAACAATCAAACTCATGAGATTATCGCAAAAGAATTTTTTATTCAATTCACAGATATATTTAAATTTTATTGAACTATCTACATCTTTTTTCGCTTTGTGCACCTCCCAGACAATGGTCAAATTATCGTAGATAAAGTAGCGTCTATTTGTCTCACAATTATCTTCATTTTTTTCATTACTACACTTATAAAAATCATCTTTGAGAAGTGAGTATTTTCACATATAAAATCAAAATGACGAGTTTCTCCTTGTATAACACAACCTAAAATAATTACAGCATCAATATTTTTTTTAGAAGCTAAATATTGCGCTCCAAAAGTTAATTCAAAGCTTCCGGGAACATATTTTACAGAAATATTTTTATAAGA
>CAYTMN010000010.1:0-9305 GCA_964438925.1 uncultured Candidatus Peribacteria bacterium | reverse complement strand
AATGAAGTCTCTCAATTCTTCCATTTGTCACAAAAATAATCTCCGTATTTATATGGATAATAGGGTGTATTTTTATACTATGAATGCTTTGATACAACGTAAGTGGAATCATAGCCTGAGCTGGAATAGGGTGAATCGCCCTTGCGCTCGCAGCACAAAAAAGTCTAACAAATGTTTTTGGTGCAATAACCATTATGCTTAATAGACCTTTCAAAATAGGAGATGTTGTAAAAATTTGAACTTTCTCTGGAAAAGTAAAAGATATTGGGCTTTCATACCTCACGATCACAGATCTAGAAGGTCATACTGTCATGATCCCAAATGAAAATATTATCACTTCCAGCATTGAAAACCTTACAGAAAGAGAGTTCAGAAAGACAGAGTTTACTATATGAGTAAATTCAAACACTACTATCGAAAAAATAAAACAATGAATTTCAATTATTGAGGAAATACTAAAAAGTTATACAATTAGAAAGGAAATAAAAGAAAAATATAGAGTTGTATTTGATGGATTTTGAAGTTATTCTTTAGATGTAAAAATAACTTATTTTTCTTTGATGAACAACGATATAAAGGAATATGAGAAACAAAAAGAAAGAATAAATCTAGAAATTAAGACTGCCTTTACAGAGGCAAAAATAGAACTTGCTTTCCCTACACAAGAGTTTATTGTTACTGAAAAAAAAGTAACAAATATTTTGAAGTGAAAGAAAAAAGTTGTCCAAAATAGTATCTAATATTTTTTAACACTCTCGTATGGGAAAATACATAGTTTTAGGTGGATATGGAAATGTAGGAAAAATCGTTGTGGAAGATCTTATACAAAGTGGATTTGAAGTCGCAGTAGCTGGAAGAGACGAGAAAAAGATAGATACATTTATTGAATATTTAAAGAGCAATCTTGTAAAAAAAGAAGTTATTGATTTTAAAGATACAAAAAAATTGGAAGACACAATAAAAAACTATGATACTGTCGTAAACTGTTTAGAGTATAGTTTCAATGAAATAGTTTTTGACGCCTGTATCAATTCAAAAAGAAACTATGTAGATTTGGGTGATGACTATGAAGGGATTAAAAAATCTAGAAGTAAAGATGGTATCTTCAAAGAGCTTGGAATTCGTGCATGTTTAGGTGCTGGTTCTGCCCCTGGAATAGTAAATGTATTTGTAAAGCATATAGCAAAGAAAAAAGAGAAAGTAGAAACTCTTACGATATCTTTTACAGACGAAATTAAAAATGCTCCTGAAAAAATGCTGCCTTTTAATTTTATGACTGTCGTAGAAGAAATTCTCTGAGACGCTCTAGTATTTGAAAATGGAAAGTATAGTTTTGTACCAGGTGGTGGGAAGACTATAGATGCCAACTTTTGTCAAAAAACAAGAGCGGAGCAATGTATACTGAGAAATAGTTTTGTCACAAACCATGATGAACAGTTTTCACTTCCAGACTACCTCTCTGATAAATGAATTCAGAACGTATATTTTGTTATGAAACATACTGATAATATTATTCAGTTGGTACATTCTCTCAATGAATTTTGATTTTTAGATAAGACAAAGAAAAAATTTTGAAACATAGAAATGAGTCCATTTGATTTTACAGCAGCCATAATGAAACAGTTTGACCCTCAAAACTTCTCTGTAGAAGATAGAGAGAGTCTATTTGTAAAACTTGATGAAACGGTAGTAGAGATAGTAAATTACTCTGTAAAATGAACTCCTGCTTGAGTTATGAACACAGGTATTGGGTGTTCTCTTATAGCTCAATATATGACAGAAAAAAGTATCACCCCTTGAGTAATACATCCTGAAGATTTTATGGATGATACTTGGATGATTGAGGAACTTAAAAAAAGAAATTTTGAAATATATATAGACTGAGAAAAAATATAAAAATCCCCAAAAGGGATTTTTTTAATGATGTGAATGGTGATGATCTTCATGCGAATCACTATGATGTTCTTCATCATGTTCTTCAGCATGTTCTTCAGACTTTTCTTGTGACTTTTTTGCTGCTGCTGCCAAAGAACTAAAAATACTTGAAAATATAAACAGAAAAAATCAAAAAATCATCTTATAAAAAAGTATGAATAGCAAAAACATAAAGACTAAATGAGCATTTCCTTGAAAAAAAGACTTTATACCTGAAGGGTCAATAAAAGAGAGGATATCTTTGAGGAATTGAAGTGAAAGAAAAGAATTTTTATCAATATATACAAAGATGCCTAGGAGAAAAGGAAGTAAGAAAACTCAAAATATGATACTTTGGATAAGTGATTTTCACAAAGATAGGTGAATCGTATTATTGAGAGTAAAAAAAAGTCAAAAAACCGGAATCATACAAGTAAAGAAACTTAAAACAAATGACTGATTTTTTGAAAGAAAACTCTGCCAAGAGTCTAAACTTATGCTGTCTTTTAAAAATGAAATTGCAATAATCTGAGAATTGAAAACCAAAAAAAGGAGAAAACCAATAATAACACCAAAGTAGAACTTAAAGAGTTTATCATTTCAGATAAAAGCAAAAACTATAGCACTGATAAGAGAAAATCCGAGTATGACAAAATCTCTATTTGTGAGGTTCATTAATAAATCCATATCCTTTTTTATTAAAACAAATGACATATCCTTCAAAACTTCTGTCTCTTGAAGCAAGTGGTTTATATTCTTCAAAACGCTCAAATCTTAAACGAATCTCTTTTACAAGTTCATAAAAGTCTTCCCCTTTAAATACTTTCAGTAAAAGGTTTCATCATTTCTTTAGAAATACATCTGCAAATTTAAGTATCTCTATGTTAAGTTCGACACTAGCATACTGGTCAACATCTTTTCTTCCAGTGGTATTTGGGGCGATGTCAGAGGTTACAAGATCAAACTGTCTTCCCTCTCCTCAAAGTATAGCTTCTATCTTTGGCTTTATGACATCAAAATTAAAGATATCTTCTTCAAGAGTAAATACTTTATCTCATCAACACTTTTCTATTTTTTTGAGATCAATCCCAACGATAATACCACTATGGTGAATTTTGCGGAAAATATACTGAATAAAACTCCCAGGAGCTGCACCTATATCGCAAATATTCATACCTTCTCTCACAAGATTAAATTTTTCATCTAATTCTTCAAGTTTAAAGGCACTTCTAGCACGAAATCATTCATCTTTCGCTTTATAAAAATATTTATCTTTTATGATAAATGGCTGTGGTCGTTTTCTTCTCTTTGGTTGTTGCATATGTTCGTTATATATTTTCTATTGTAATGTTTTGTACAGAAAGTAAAAAAATTATATTCTTATAGTGTGCTGATTATAAGTATTTCTGTTTTCTCTAAAAATGTAAGTTGAATAATTCATTCATCTTTTATACGCAATTGGTCTCTTTTCCCAAGCTCCATATCCTCTATTTGTACCATACCAGAAGTAACATAGAGAAATACATAGTGTTGTGTGTCTATCTCTAGTTTTAGTCCTGAATCAAAGACTCATCTTTGTATCATCGCATCACTTACAAGTGAATATTGATTTGGAGCAAGTCATGATACGAGCGTACATAAGGTGTTTTTAAAATCTTCAGTTTGATATTTCGCAGTATAGTATATAGGTTCTAAAACTTCTTTTTTTGGAGAAAACCATATTTGGTACAACTCAATGTCTTCTTGGTCTTCGTTAAACTCTGAATGAGAAATCCCCTTTCCAGTATTGGTAACTTGAATTTCATTTGGATGTATTTTTTCCTTATTTCATAGACTATCTTGGTGAGTGATAGTCCCTGAAAGCATAATGGTTACTATCTCAAAGTGTCTATGGGGGTGGGTTGGAAATCCAGCTCATGCAGCTATAAAGTCATCATTAAATACTCTAAGTTGCCCCCAATTCATATTTTGTGGATCAAGATAGTTTGCAAAAGAAAAAAGAAAGTAGCTTTTTACATCTCCATAATCATTGAAAAATCTATCACTGGCTCGTATTATTTTTTTCATTTTTTAAGTTTTCGGTTAAAAAATAGTTTCTGGATTCTTCATAAGATAACCCCATGGACTCATTTTGGGTAGTAGAGTTTAATAGTAGTTAGGAAAAGCCTCAAGGTGAAACGAGGTGGATAAAAACTGTAATATTTACTCTCCCAGGAGTCAGGACAAAGAGATTTTTTAAAGCTATATAATCACTTAAAGTTATAGAAGGTATTGAGATACTTATATACAAACACTTGAAATGCCTGGGTTTTCCAGAACTTTGAACGCTTTTCCTTTTCAAGTCATACAAGCGGTGATGTGCCGAAAGAAGCTACAGTATATCCATCATGTTTCATATATTGTAATGCTTCAAAAACAAGAAGTTGTGTCGTCCCTACAGGGATATTTCTTAAATATATCATATCTTCCATATACCATCCATTTTTCCCATAGATAGGGACACATGAGAGACAAGCTACCACTCTATCCTGTAGCATAGCAACAAAAATATATTTATTATCTATATCATCCAGTACATCCAATTTTAGAAGAAATGATAACTCTTTTGTCTTTCTATTTTTCAGCCATTCTGTAGCTATGTCCTCTATTTGTGGAAACAGTTCTTCATCGGTTTTTTCAAGTTTTCTTATTGTAATTCCTTCTTTATCTGCGCGTCGAACATAGTTCCTATTGGCCTTCATATTGTGTCATTCAAGGGAAAAGTCTCAGAGATGAAACACTGCCTCTTCACCTACTTTGAGACATCAAAAAGAAAGTTTTTCAAGTTTTTGCATGCACTCAAGAGAACAAGAGACAAAAACACTATAGCTCTTGAAACCACGACAGAAGTCTCTAAAACCCAAAACAAGAGTATCAAAATCCTCAAGAGAACATATAGGATCTCAGGAAACAAAAAAAGCTTTTTTTACTTTTACATATGGAATAAATCCATCAACATCAGGATGTTGGTAATACGAAAAACCATCCATCAGGCATTGATAAGAAATGGTATTTGTTCCATATTTTTTCAAAAGCGATCGTATCTTTGATGTGTACATATTTTTTCTTTACTCTATTGAAAAATACAAAATTCTCAAACAAAAAAAGCAAAATACACAAGGACTTGATTTATCTTCCTGCAATTGTATAATACAAAACAATTTATTTTTTAAAAACACATATGTCTTGATCTCAATTTAGTGCAGACATGGCCGAAGCTAGATATCATGAAGCAGAAGATACAGGTACAGATATTCCTGAAGATTTTAGACCTCTCAGAACTAAAACTTGAGACAAAGTAACGAATGTTATAGTTGAGAGAAAAAGTACTCTCGTACCTTGACTTGATTTTGAGATTAAAATGGGGACGGACTATAGAAGACTTGATAACTAGTCTTTTAAAAACTGTCCAATCATATACAAAGAGCCAAATACGACAAATAAAGTATGTGGTTCTTTTTTTGCCATAAGATGTATTTCTTCTGGAGCAAGAAACATGGTTTCTATATTTTTTTCTTTCATTTGAAAAACTAAGTTCTCAGGTGGTTCAAGTATTTGTTGCCAATAGTTTACAATACAATAATTTTCTACATTTCAAAAAACATCGGTAATTCGACTCACTTCTCTTTCTTTTTTGAGTCAAAAACATAAAACCACCTTTTCAAAAGAGAAAGAAATAGTAGCAATATATTTCTTCAAGCTTTCAAGTCAGTCTGGATTATGTGCTCCATCAACTAGGAGATTTGGAAGAACATATTGAAGTCTTCCTTTGTGCTGTACTTTTTGAAGTCATGACTTAATAATAGGTTCACTAATTCATAAAAGTTTTCCTACTTCATAGGCAATTCAAGCATTTTTCTTTTGGAACTCACCTATGAGATTAGTCTGTACTAATGTATCTGACACTACCAATGGTGAGTTGTTTTTTTGCGCGACTTCTTGGAGAAGTGGGTATGCAGTACCTACAACAACTGGTTTTCAAGGCTTGATAATAGCTGACTTATGCATAGCAACTTCTTCTAAAGTAGTTCAGAGAGTTTTTGGGTGATCAAGTCCTATATACGTGATAACAGAAACTTCTGGTATAAGTATATTTGTGGCATCATTCTTTGCTCATACTCAAACCTCTATCACGGCGTAGTCCACTTGTTTCTTTTGGAAATATAAAAACGCTGTAAGTACATATTTTTCAAATCGACTCATTGCAACATTGAGATTTAAAAGAGTATTTTGTATTTCGATAAAGCTTTCATCATCTATCCAAGTATCATCGACCACAAATCTTTCACGTACATCTATAAGATGTGGAGAAAGAAAAATACCTACACTATATCCTGCCTCTTTCAATATTTGATATACCATACGAGAAACAGAACCTTTTCCATTTGTTCACGTTATATGGATAGATTTAAAACTCCTTTCAGGGTGTCAGAGAAGTTTTGCAGCAGCAATAATATTTTCCAAATTGTATTTTGGATTTTCTTTTTGGGTGGTCAAAAACGTCAAAGCCTCATCGAAACTCACAAACATAAAAGTTTTGAGAAAAAAATATTTGCCCTATTATATAAATGTTTCTATTTATAAAAAAAAATTATGAATTTTTTAAAAAATATACTCTTCAAATGAGAAATCCCTGGATATCAATATTTCCTAAAATATGGAGGATATATAGGCTTACTTTCTCTTTGAATTTTTGTAAATGCAGGACCTTATAAAGAGTATGGTGAAAGATGATGGTTTCTGCTTATGATCATTATGCTCATATGACCTCTTGCAAACGTATTTCCAAAAGTTGGACTTTTCATAAAGATAAAGTGACTCAGAAAACCTCTATGAATCATCGCATGATCTTTTATGATAGCTCACGCTCTTTGATACTTCCTTCATTACAAAGGAGTGATTAATCCCATTTCAATGATGCAAGACGCTAGTTTTTGGACACTTGAAAGTGGACTCTTATGGGGAACTCTTTGAGTACTCATCGCAATACCACTTCTACTTACCTCAAACGAGTTTTCAGTAAAACATATGGGAAAATACTGGAAAACTCTACAAAGACTTTCTCACCTAGTATTCATCTTCGCAATCTTACATATCATTTTTATAACAAATTTTAAAAAAGTTTGAATCCTTACAATTTTCTTTATATATCTTATTCTCCACATTCTCGATTTTTTTAATATTCGTTGGTAAATTATGGTAAGCTTTGATATAGACTATTTTAAGGTAAAGATGATTGCTGATTTTTCTGGATATATTTCCTGAATAGTTGTATGATATTGGTTTTATAAAAATATATTTTCAAAATACCCATCACTTAAAAATCCACTTTCAAAGCAAGAAAATTTTGACTACCTATTGAGCATTGTATCAGGAGCTTTTTGTTTTTGAATATTATTTTCTACTCTAGATAATTATTTGCTTGATCCTAGTCAAGAAATCGTAGTGACGAAATCGATAGCAGCTTCAATCTTTTGAGCTGTATTTTTTTCAGAACTTTTTAAATATATACATAAAGTACAATTTAATACTGGAATAGTGTTTGTTCCTTCACTCGTAGTATGAATGATTTTCTGAAGGGTTTGAGCGTTTATGATTTGACTCAGAGATCATACACATGGAATTCCTACTACTCTACCATGGGGAGTTGATTATGGTGATGGAATTACGCGACACCCTCTACAGATATACGAAATAACTATACTCTCCATTTTCTTTATTTTTTTTATTTTTCTTTTACAATACAAGAGAGATTGGCTTTTAAAAAATGGTTTTTTCTTATTTACCCTTACATATTTCTCTTATAGATTCGTAGTATGATTTATCTCTCCCTATTCACATTTTTGGTGATGACTCAATACATACCAAGTAATAAGTGTGGGGATGATTATCTATAGTTTATACAAAATAAAAAATAACCTTCTCATGTATGGCAAAAATTCCTAATTTCATATCGGCAATAACAATAGCAGCATTTTTTATTTTTTTCCCAAACTTCCTAACTTTTTTAAAAGGTAAGTGATACTCTCCGGATACATGATTACGGATGTTAATCCTTATAATTGTAATAATAAGGATAATAGCTCGGTGACTATGGTACAGGAAAAAAGTAACAGAATGAAACGATACAACAACTATAAAAACTCTTTCTCACTTATATCTCCTATACTACGTTCTACATACTATAGCTTCTATTTCAATATTGATCTGAGCAGTTGCTATAGTATGTTGACCAATGTTTAGTATACAATGATACGCACCTATTTTTATAGTATGTGTCGTCTGAGCTGTATTTGCTATACCTGCGAAAATAAAAATAAACAAAAAAATTCAAGAGATAGAGAATACAAAAATACCTAATAGTCTTTAACTTTTTTTTATGAAATTTCTTTGATATATATTTGCTGCCGTACTTATAGCAGTATGAATGTTTTGAGCAACTTGTGGAGGAATATTTATGCTCTTGGATAAAGATACTTTTATTTGATGAGCTATAGCAGTTATCGTATTCTTATCCATTGTAACTCTTTGATACAAGATTGTAAAAAAGATATCTAAAAACAATAGCAAAGTAAATCCTTATATATTTAGTGGTATTTTTTGATGAATATGATTAGTGGTAGCTATTTGAATATATCTCACTGTTATAAACATGTCATTTTGATGATAATTGTAGTCCATTTTGTTATTTTCTACGTTTAAACATATGTCACTTTTAAAAAGAATTCTACTCATACTTCTTTCACTCTCTTGAGTATTTCTCGTATCTTGCGGAGGAACATTTCTCATAATAATATCAAACCTAAATTTGGGGAATGGTAGTAGAAGTACACTACAAATTTGAGAAGTTATTGGAACTATTGCTTGAATTATATTACTTATTTTCTCAGTGTATTTAGCCTTCTTAACATTTAAAAAATTCATATGACCTGTATTTGCTATACCTGCGAAAATAAAAATAAACAAAAAAAATCAAGAAATAGAAAATGCAGAAATACCTAATAGTCTTTAACTTTTTTTATGAAATTTCTTTGATACATTGTTGCAGTAGTACTCTTAATCGTCTGAACAGCTATGGCTACTTGCTGAGGAACTTTGACGGTTATGTGATTTTGATTAAGGGGGGGATGGAGTATTTCTATTACTTCTTTAATAGTCTAACTACTTGTTTTTTATCTAGGATTAACTCTATTAAAATCTCTAAAAGGTAATCAAAAACCAGTAGATAAAAACTAATAATCATTACAATAATTTCTAACCTGTCTTTATGCCAAAACGCGACTATCTCTTCTACGAATTTACTCGTTCCATGTGCAATGAGTGTATGCAGCTTATTGATGCAAAAATCATTT
>CAYTMN010000009.1:0-24928 GCA_964438925.1 uncultured Candidatus Peribacteria bacterium | reverse complement strand
TTTGTATATTTTGAAAGTATTTTCTTAGCATCTTCAAAAGACACATTGAAATCTGGAGAAATATCAGTGAGAACTTTTGCGATCTCTAACATATACTCAAGCACATCCAGAAACTTTTGTTTTTCTGATGTATTTGTTTCTCAATTAAAAACTCTGTCTAAAATAAATCTATGAGCAGAAGTTGATAGAGCTTCTACCAAGGCTTTCATGGTAGAGATGAGTTCCTTCTCTTGGGTATCAAATCATTCTTGAAATACAAATTTGCCTTCTGGAATAAGCATTTCTCTTGTTTCCGGCACAGAGTGTACAACTTGATAGAGTTTCTGCGCTTTTATTTTCATTTCTTCTGGAGTCATGTCTGGTAGCTCTCTTGCTGAAACCATTTTCTGTATACTTCTTGCGAGACTTCACATAAAATTAAATTTTTATTATAAAAATTGCCTCTTTATGAGGCAAATGTAGCATTATTATACAATTTTTAAATTTTTGTCAACCATTTCCGAGTAGCTGAACTTTTGTTATTTTCATCTGAGAATACACTTTCACGTATGAAATATCTATTGTATTTGATTCCTGTTCTTATACTCACAGATTTGGCCTTAAAAAAGCTAGCTTGAGAGTATCTTCATAAAAAAATACACCTTGTGTGAGACTGGGTGTACTTAGAATTTGTAAAAAATACCTGAGTTGCCTTTTCTTTTGCGATAGAAGGAATATTTCTCAAAATAGTGACTCTTGTTTTGATTTTTGGTATTATTTATTATTATGTAAAAGAAGAGTACAAAAAGAAATACTTGCTCGTTGATATAGCCTTTGTACTTGTCTTGTCTTGAGCTATTGGAAATGCGTATGAAAGGATATTTTTCTGAGAAGTGATAGACTTTATCTGAGTAAAATACTTTGCTGTTTTCAACTTTGCCGACATATGTATTAGTGTATGATTTTGACTCTACCTTTTTTCCTTAATATTCCGTAAAAAATAACTATGACTGGAGAGAACCCATTTGGACCAAAAAATATTTCTATCCAAGAAGTTCTAGTAACTACCGTATGAGGTATTGTTGCGGGAACGATTGGGAGTCTTTTTATACTTTTAGTGATGTTTCTCTTTGGAAGTTACTTTAACATAACTACTAACATGAATGGAAACGATCTTGGGACATCTACCAATAGTCTTTTTCCACTCGTTCTTTCTCTCGTGTCATTTTTTTGAATTAGTATCACTATGTTTCTTACGTATTTTTTTCTGACCCTTACAAATGAAGAAAGGTTCAAGAAAAATAGAGTTATCAAATGACAAATAGCCTTTTTCTCACTCATATCATACATTTTATTTACTCCCATTTATATCTATCTTGGGATTATCTCCTACAGTAATATCATGCTCGTATTTTTATGCCATACTCTTATAGTTACTTTTGGAGTGAGTGTTATCATAGAGCTTCTCAACAATTATCGATACATTCTTCTTGGGTTCTATGGAAGTTTTTTAGGACTGTTTATTTCAAGTTTTGTTACTCTGTGAATTTTTTCTAGTTTTAGCCCTGGTTTTGCTCGTCTTGTATCGCTTCTCTTTCTTCTTCCCCTCATAAACTCTTGTACTATTTTGTGTAAATGACTTTTTGAACTTGCCTACTTTAAGTACCAAAGATCTACAAATATGGATCAACTTTGAGACATATTTTACCAAGTAGAAATGGAAGAAAAAGAAAATATCCGCCAAGAACAGATACAAAACTCTCCAAAATAGTTTTTAAACTTTTTGCATATGTTAGAAATAGTAAAACAAACCATAGACTTTTATACCAAGTATCTCAAAGAACCAACAAAACAAGATATACAGGCTATTGAAGCTGATGCTTTCAGTAAAAAATGATCTTGTTTTGTGACTCTGTATAAAAACGGAGAAATACGTGGAAGTGCTGGGAATATAAAAGAAATAGAGCCTAGTATTGGAGAAGAAATCATAAAAAATACTATGGAGGCGATATCGAAAGACAAGCGTTTCCCTCCTATCACTATAGCAGAGGTAAAAGACATTCGTATTCGTCTGGATGTCATAGAACTATCTTGGAAGAAGGAAAAATACTGGGGCTTGACCCTATGAAGTCTGGAGTTATAGCCATAAAAAAAGACTACTCAAAACTAGCTGTTGTCCTCCCAAATATCTCACCAAAATTGCTCACAGGAAGTGACTTACTTTCTATGCTTGAGGTGAAGCTTGATGAAAAACTTGTGGAGTCGGATTATATTATCTACGATATAAAAACGAAAGTAGATAGAAACTACTAAAAATATATCTTTTTAGAAAAGTCCTAAAAGTAGGGCTTTTTTTGATGTTTCTAAAAAAATATGGCATACTATTGCTATACTCATAATACAGATATATGACTCCTCCTTGAGAAACACTCTGACAAAACGAAGTCCTCAAATGACTCTCTAAAGAAGAGAAAGAAATCATACACATCTTGTGAACGTTTAACAGAGACAAGTTTAGTGCTGAAGTTTGGGGTGAAAGTGAAGCTCCTGCTCCTTTTGCTCATGCACAGAGTTTTATAAATCCAAAAGATACATGGATTGGGAGGCAAGTTTCAGAACTCTGGAGGTTTATAAAGGTACTTAAGGGACTCTATACTGGTGGAGAGAAAATAAATACTGAAGTTTTAAAAAAGGTTATCTGAGAGAACGCCAATATAGTGAATCTCGTGTGAGAAATCATCATACAAAATATGCTCTCAACGATGATAGTAAAAAGGCTTGAAATGTCGGATGAAGATAAAAAAAATATACAAAAGGAGATAGATACTTTTCTCGCAAAAAAAGACGTACAACCTCTCATACAGTCACTTCTTACATGACCCACACTCAAAGACGTGATTACACAGATTGAGACTATCGCTATTTTTGCAGGAAAACTGAGCCCTGAGCAAACATCTATAAAGCGTGATGTTACTCTCAACCAACATCTTGGTGCTATAACAAAACTCTACAATCATGCTTCTGTACAACCTCTTGTACAAAAGTTTTTTGATGACTATAAATGAAGTTCTGGAACTCAATCAAAGTTTCCTACTCTCAAAAAATATACTGAGGGAAAAACAGATGAAAAAGTATCACCTGAATATCAAAAGTTTATCACTGACCCAACACTCCAAAAAGCAAAGTTTGATATACTTGCCAATCCAAAACTGCCAGTATTTCTCACAAACTGTGGAAAACGCCTTGATGGGATAACCCAAATCATCAATGGAAGAGGATGGGATAGAAATAAAAAACTCTGAATAGAACAAGAACTCGTAGATCTCAGCAATGATTTTCTTGAAATATTTTGACCCTATATACAACATCTCAAAGGGTTTCTAGAAAAAAATCCAGAAATCTGGAAATATTTCAAGGACAATGGTCTGGTAATTTGAAAAAAAACAGAGTGAACTTCTTGAGGATTTGGAATCGATAGTGCAAATATATTTAGACTCATTTTTGGAAAAGGAATCGCTTTCTGAACAGATATCGACTACCTCCAATCTGGCCAATTTTTTGAATGATTTTTTCAACCAGAAGTTCTCTCTTGAATGATGCTCGCGTACTTTTTAGAAATCTATGACATATGGGGAGAACTCTCAAATAATAACAGAACTAAACAATTGCTTGCTCAACACGGAATATCTTTTCATAGAACCGCTTATTGAGCATGACTCAACAAGACAAAAGCAACAAAACCAGAACATAAAGAAAGAATCATGAAACTTCGCAGTTTCCTCCTCTCTCTAAACAACGGAAATATTTCGTGAAATTCTTTTAGAAGAGGTGTTGAGACATTTAAACCTAAACAGTAAGTTTTTTCAAAAATCTCTCTTGTTATATACAAAATATATATATAATACGTAAAAGTAACTTTTTACGTATTTTTTATGGAAACTCCTTCGATACTTATCGCGATACTCTGAATTACCCTTATTCTTGCTATAGCAGTCATTATTATGCTTCTTATTGCGAGTAAACGTCCAAGACAAGATGACAACTCTCTGAAGATGTTACAAGATCAGTTGTTTAACATGACCCGTACTCTCGATACAAAACTTACAGAGACCAATAAGTTTTTGGACTCAAAGCTCACTGATGCCAATAAGATGATGGAAGAAAGACTTATGAATAACACCAAGTCTTTGGATACTCGTCTTGCAGATGGAAATAAACTCATCACTGACAACATGCAAAAAACGTTTGCAACAAGCGCAAAGATCAATGAAAACTCAAATAAGAACATAGAAGAACTCACAAAAAAAGTGACACAACTGGAGGAGTCAACGAAACAAATCAAAGATATAGGAGGACAGCTCAAAGGACTCGAAAATATCTTGAAAAATCCAAAGCAAAGAGGAAATCTCGGAGAGTATTTTCTCAAAGAGCTTTTGGAAAATGTATTTACTCCTGACCAATACGAACTGCAATATGCTATGCCTGAAGTTGGAATAGTTGATGCTGCTCTTTTTATCGGTGGAAAGATTATTCCTATAGACTCAAAGTTTCCACAAGAAAACTACGATAGACTCATTCACGCAGAAGACGCTATGCACTCAGAGAAATACTCAAAAGAACTTAAAAACGATATAACAAAAAGAATCACTGAAACTGCAAAATATATCATGCCTGAAAATGGAACAACAGACTTTGCGTTTATGCTTATTCCTGCGGAAGGTATGTACTACGATCTATTTATCAATAAAGTTGGTGATATAGATGCTAAAAAACTCATAGAGTTTGCCTTTGCTAAAAAAGTTATCATCTGTTCTCCGAGTGGATTTTATGCATATCTTCAAACCGTTTTACAAGGTATGAAAGCTTTGAGAATAGAAGAACAAGCAAAAGAAATACAAAAGTATGTTATCAAACTCCAAAAAGATCTCAGTGAGTACGAAGAGGTATTTCAAAAGATGGGAAATAGTCTATGAGTTACCGTAAACCACTACAATAACGCGTATAAGAGATACTCAATCATCGATAAAGATATAGTAAAAATCACAGCTGGAGAAGCAGGTGGCGAGGTAAAAATACTTGAACTTGAAAGACCTGATATAGAAAGGTAAAAAAAAGACTCTTTATAGAGTCTTTAATATTGCTTGAATCAGTTCCTGAAGTCAGCTTTTTTGATAAGTACTGATAAATACTTTTTCTCTATCTTGAAATCTAAATTCAAGCGTTTCTACTCTTTCTTGATCTATCATATCTATTTTATTGAACACATATATCTTTTTTTGATGTGCTCATATCTGAGTCAAAATAGTATCTACTACCTCTACTTTTTCATCGATTTTCGGGTCACTTGCATCAACTACATGGAGAAGTATATCTGACTCTATACTATCCTCTAGTGTTGAAGAAAACGCATCTATGAGGTCAGGAGGTAAGTCACGAATAAATCCAATAGTATCTGAAAGGAGTATATCCATCTCTTGGTACTCGGTCATGCCTAGTCGTTTTTTTGTATCTTCTGGGATATCTGTATAGGCTATATGCATCTTCCCTACGCTTGTCCCTAAAGTTGCAAAAAGTTTATCTTGTGAGAGGACTCACTTTCTTGTCAGTAAATTGAGCAAACTTGATTTTCCTGCATTGGTATACCCTACTATCCCGATAGTGATAAATCACTTTCTTTTTCTTGCTTTCCTATGCTCATTTCTTACCTTTTTACATTTCTCAAGCTCTTCACGGATAGATATTTCTCTTTGTCTGAGATGACGTTTCATGATTTCAGTATTGGTCTCTCCTTTTCCTCTTGATTGTCATCCTCATCTTCCTTGCGATGAGAGCTCTAGTCACATACCAAAGATACGTGGCCCCATATGATGAATCGCAGCAAGCTCTATCTGCAACTTTGCCTCTGTCGTTTTAGCGTGACGCTCAAATATCTTGAGAATGAGATCTACCCTATCCCAACTCTTAGCTCCTATAGCCCTGAGTCGTTCGTTTACATTGTATATTTGATATGGCTTGAGGATGTTTCAAAATATGAGAAGATTTGCTCCTGACTCTTTCATCTCTTCCATAATCTCGCCTAGTTTTCCTCCTCCAATATATGTCTCGTAGTCTGGAACTCCTCTTTTTTGAATGTGCCTAAGAATCACTACTCCTCAAAATGTGTTCACGAGGTTTTCCATCTCGAGCATTCTATCTTCCATGTTTTCTCTCTGACAACAGTTGAGAGGTAAAACATCTGCTATAAACACTTTTAAAACATCATTTTGGTACTCTATTTTTCACTGTTGTTGTTCGAGCTCTCTTTGTGTAAATTTCATCTAGTATAAGTTATTTTGTGGTATCATACCAGAAATAAAAAAAATCTCAAACTGTGATGTTTGAGATTTTTCATATTCTGTGATTATTTCTTTTTTGTAGCCTTCTTTTCAGTAGGTGTAGTAGACTTTTTTTCTTCAGTCTTTTTTTGTCTTGCATAGAACTTGTCAACAGCTCCTGTTTTGAGGATCTTTTGTTCTCCAGTATAAAAAGGGTGACAAGCAGAACAGATTTCCACTCTCATCTCAGTATCTTTAGAAGCAGTGAGAAACTCAAAGCTATTTCCACAAGAACAAAGTACTTTTACAGTATGTGTCTCTGGGTGAATTTTTTTCTTCATAATAAACGTTAGGTAAGATCTGTCCGCCAAGTACGTATCACGTATGTTTTTGTGATAGAGCTAAAAGCTCGACAAAAATATAATATATGTATGGTGCCCAGGGAGAGACTCGAACTCTCACGCCGTGAAGCACTGGCTTCTAAGACCAGGGTGTCTGCCAATTCCACCACCTGGGCAAGGTTTTTTATGGCTTTGTATTTTTATTTTAGTGCTTTATTTTAGTGGTGGGCAGAGAGGGATTCGAACCCCCGAAGACGTAGTCAGCGGATTTACAGTCCGCCCCATTTGGCCACTCTGGTATCTGCCCGCGGAAAGAAAAAAGTAGAAAGTCTAAAGTGAAAAGAAATGCCTATTACTAGAATTCCACTGCTTTTTAACCTTCTACTTCAAAACTTTGTAATTTTAATGGAGCCACTTGTCGGATTTGAACCGACGACCATCCGCTTACAAGGCGGGCGCTCTACCAGCTGAGCTAAAGTGGCAAAAATCTACCTTATTTCCGAAAGCGAGGGCTATATTATAAAAAATGGAGGTGAAGTCAAATTTTTTTTCAAAAAGTTTTTTTGTTTTTCCTCTCTTTTTTTCAGTGAATCGAGAGTAACATATTGACTTTTATTAAAAAATATTTATATTGTTGTCATATTTTTATAGCATATTCAAAAATTTTTATGTCTAGAATACCTGAAAATGTCCCTACATATTGAGATAATATTGGTATTTTTATAAAAAGTGAGCACCCTTTTTCAAAAAATACTTGAGTCACTACTAATATAAAAAATGGAGTTACTACCCTTCCTGTAGGAACACTCATACAAACTACTCAAGGTGAGGTAAAAAGAGTTGTCTCTCCTTTTAAAGTATTAGTGACGTGATTTTCAGGAGAAGTTATGCATATTCTCTACTGAGTTAAAAATAGGTTTGGAGAGCATATACTTGAGTGAACTGTTAAATTTTAGTTTTCATACACGAGCAACTTTGCTCGTTTTTTTTTCATTTTTTTCAGTCTTGTATATAGTTGTACGTATGAAGTATACAAAACAAATCGCTACGTTTGTCAAAACTGCCTGCAAGAAAAAGAAGGTCATAGTTATCTATGGTCCAACTGCTTGTGGAAAGACAGGGCTTTGAGTTAAGGTAGCGAAACTTCTTGAAACTGAAATAGTTTCAACTGACTCTAGGCAAATATATAGTTGAATGGATATAGGCACTGGAAAGGTTACTAAAAAAGAGATGAAAAAAGTGCCGCATCATATGATAGATATAGCTACTCCTGACGAGCAATTTAGTGTGGGAAGATATAAAAAAGAGGCACTAAAAGTTATGAAACAACTTTGGACTGAATGAAAAATACCTGTACTTGTCGGGGGAACGTGACTGTATATAGATGCTCTTATCTTTGATTTTCAGGCCCCAAAATGTCCTGAAGACCTTACCTTGAGAAAAAAATATGAGGCTATGGCTCAAAAACATGGAAAGCAACGAGTATATGAAGCGCTAGAAAAGATAGATCCTGAGTACGCAAAAACTCTCCATGCCAATAATCTCCAATACGTCATCCGTGGGATAGAAGTAAAAAAAACCACTTGAAAATCAAAACTTGATTTTAAAAAAGAAAAAAAACTCAAATATGACACGTTTTTTCTGACACCGTATGAGGATGAAGAGAGAACTTCTCTGTACAAAAAAATAGATACCCGAGTACAAGGAATGTTTGAAAACTGACTCCTAAAAGAAGTTACAAAGCTTGTGAAAAAGTATGGAGCTGATGCTCCTGGACTCGAAGCCATAGGATATACTGAAGTGATAGACTTTTTGAACGGGAAAATAGACGAAGAAGAGTGCCTTGCAAAGGTCCAACAAAACAGTAGAAACTATGCAAAAAGACAAGTAACTTGGTTTCGAAAATACACTCAATTTTTTTCATAAAACGTTCATTTTTAAAGATATCTTTTCTTTGCGTACGAGCCAAAGAAATACAGTTATACATTTGTCAATGCTTTATCCTAGCCCCAAAGGCAAAAAAATGATACACTACTAGGGATTATATCTCTATGTACAAAAACCCTTGAATTTAAGCGAACTCTTACAAAAAACCGTGGGTTGAGAAAATAAAGATCCTCTTTGAGTGAACAAAGTAGAGGATTTGTTTAATGTCTGAAATCAGAGTTCTTCTCTTACAGGAAAGGAGTACGCACTCAATTCCGACCTCAATATCAATAGTTTTGGAGTAAAAAGTGATGACTCTGTAACTATCAGTACCGTAAATGATTTGTTTATTCAGGCGTTTACAATAAAAGCTTCAGATATCCACATAGAACCTCGTGAAAAAGAAGTAGTAATCCGCCTACGTGTTGATGGGAACTTTGTAAACTACAAGTCTCTCCCTTTGTCTATGAGAGATGCCATAGTTGCGAGAATCAAGATCATGTCTTTCTTACGTATAGATGAGCATAGACTCCCTCAAGATGGGAAGATAACATATAAACTTTTTGGTGGAAAATCGGTTGATATGAGAGTATCGATTATCCCTACTATCTATGGGGAAAAGTGTGTTATAAGAATCCTGAAAAAAGATGAAAAAGTTCCTGAACTCAAAGACCTAGGGATCATGCCATACAATATGGTAAAAATACGTGCTCATCTCAAAGATAGTTTTGGAATGATCTTGGCAGTATGACCAACTGGTTCTGGAAAATCTACCACGCTTTTTACTCTCCTTTCACAGTTTAACCCTGAAGAGAATAACATATCAACTCTAGAAGATCCTGTTGAATACCGTATACCTTGAGTGAATCATACGCAAATAAATCCTGCTATAAACTTTAGTTTTGCTACAGGACTCAGATCACTTCTCAGACAAGATCCAGATATTATTATGGTGTGAGAAATACGTGATGAGGAAACTGCAAAACTTGCGGTAGAAGCCTCTATCACCTGACATATCGTATTTTCTACCATCCATACAAATAGTGCATCACACACCATACAAAGACTTGTAAACCTCTGAGTTGACCCTCTTCTTATCACTTCATCTCTTCGTTTTATCGTCTCTCAAAGACTTTGAAGAAAGCTGTGTCCTCACTGTAAAGAGTCATATGTAGCTGATGAAAAAGTAAAAGCCTATGTAGTAGGAAAAGTTGGAAAGTATCTGAAAGATAAAGAAAGTATCACTCTCTATAAGGCAGGATCTGGATGATGTGAAAAATGTCATATGACTGGGTATAACGGAAGAGTTTGATTTTTCGAAGTACTAGAAATGACAGAGAAACTTGAACAACTTATCTTGAAGTGAGTAAGTAAGACACAACTTGAGATACAAGCTATAGGAGATGGGATGGTTCCTATCAAAGAAGATGCGCTTCTCAAAGCGGTACTTTGAGATACGAGTTTAGAGGAAGTTTTATCGGTTTTGTGAAGCAACAATTAACTTGCAAATATTTGTAATCTCACTATTTTTATGATACACTTTAATAAGTTGCGAAAACTATGTTTCTTACGCTGGAAAAACTATTTGAAAAATTTGCGACCAAGGAAAAAGACAGATACGAGATTCGTCAGATATTTGAACTGCTTCCTGAGGAAAAAAAGAAAAACATACTGGAAAACTTTGAAGCTCTTTCTCGTAGAATAGAAAAGATACAACAAGAGCTCCAACTGGAACAAGATATACTTATCGGAAGTGCTCTGGAGAATATACGAACTGCCATACTGGTAGCAAAAAGAAAATAAAAGATTTTACACACCAAAATAAAAATAAAATATGGCAACAACCGCCAAAGCAAAAACAATAAAAAAGGAAGTAAAACCTCGTCTAGATAGGCACTTTTCTAGCCAACCTCTTTGAGACCTTGCTCAAAAGTTTGAAGCTCTTGAGTCCTCTATAGCTGTCGACTTCCTAGAAGAGTTTAGAAAATACAAATACCAAGTACTTGGGCTTGTTGCAGAAAATATGGATGTAGTTGAACATCCTGATGTACAAAAGGCTATCGCTCAAGAAACTACAAGAGTGGTGAAAGCTCTCTCAAAAGAAAATCAGGCAGCAAAACACTGAAAGATAACTGCAGAAATATTTAGCGCTGCGAACAACAACATACGAATCGTTTAAAAAAATCCTACAATGTAGGATTTTTTTTATAGTATACGCATACGTCTTGGAGTTCACAATTCCCGCACTTTGGGGAACGCGCGGTACAGTGATATCGACCAAAAAAGATAAGAGAGTGGTGGAGTTTTGCGTTGTCGTCAGTGGTAAAAATCTTTTCTGCTTGAGCATTGGTTTCCAGTGGAGTTTTTGCTTTTACTACTCAAAGTCTGTTGAGAACTCTATGCACATGTGTATCTACTGCAAGAAGTGGAGCATCGTGAACTACAGCCAAAAACACTTTTGCTGTTTTAATTCCCACTCATGGAAACTTGATGAGTTCTTCAAGTTTTTGAGGGATTTTTCACTGTGTCTGCGAAAGTAACTGACAAAGTTTGTAAATACTCTTTCCTTTGTTGTTGAAAAAGTTCACTCTATTGATAGCTTTTTTTATCGCTTCTTCTCAAAGTTTTACTCCGTCTTTGGGAGTTTTAAGAACTTGGAAAAATGTCTCGTTCACCTTGTTTACCTGTTTATCGGTAGTTTGCGCTGACATAATAATAGCTACTAAAAGCTGAAAAGTATTTTCATAGTGAAGCTCTGTTTTTGCATCAGGATAGAGGGTAAATAACACTTTTTTTATGTGCTCTATTTTTTCTCTTTTTATTGACATATGTGTAAGTTTGCTAGTATGTAGATGATTGTATCTAGTTTTTATCTGTTTCCAATATGTTTTTTTGACTCTGACCTGTAGAAGAAAAAGTAACACAACAATACGTAACTGGGAGTATCTCACTAGAAACATTTTTAGAACTTAAACGACTCATACAAAGTACTGAAAATGTCTTACTTTATACTCGAGATACTCATGCTTGCAATAGAGTCCTGGATACGTTTTCTATAAGACTTGTACAAATACTGCGTAGAAGATAACTATGTATACAAAAGAATTTTACATACATACTCCTGTTTGAAATAATGCGTTTTCTTTTGAGCACAGAACTCAGAAGTCTTTGTATGTTCCGAGTCTAAAAAACATCTCTTCTATCGATGAGATAGAGCTTTGAAATGAAGTTGCTTTTAGTGATGTAGATTTGGAATGACATCTCAAGGACTATTCTGGACTCAGGCATTTTTATGAGATGGATTGGCAAGGAAAGAAACTCTACCTGTTTGATAACCACAATCACGCATACTTTTTCTGGCATCTGGCACTAAAAAATGGAATGATTTTCCCTAATGTTACGCTCTATCATGTAGATGAACATGCAGATACGAGAACTCCTGATACTTTTCTCTCGCAAGAGCAACAGCAAGATCTCTGAGAGGTATTTTCATACACAAACTTTGTTTTAAACGTTTGAGACTATATCATCCCTGCTCAAAAAGACGGACTTATTGGTGAAGTGATACAAATACGCAGTGAAACAAATATACTGGAGCAGCAACGAATCCCTTTAAAAACTCCGTGTATTTTAAATCTTGATTTGGACTTCTTTGAGCCAAACTTAGATTATATTGATTACAGCTTGAAAAAAGATTATATCCTCGATATTGCTCAGAATTGCTCCCTCATCACTGTAGCTACTTCTCCTTATTTTATAGACCAAGAACTTGCGCTCAGAGTTTTTAGGGATATATTTTACTCATAACTTTATGTATATGGTACGAGTTTGATGACATAAATGAATCCAACTGGATGCAACACCTCTTACACACTCTGATGTCGTAGAGACTGGAAAGACGTATGTATGTAATAGAGATGTAGAACTACAACTACATCTCCTAGATGCTGCTACCTGAAAAAGAGTCCTCCAATCTCTTCATAAATGAACACAAATCACTATAAAGCAGATATTGGAAACTCCAAGTTGAAGACTTGCTGTTTTTGAAACACCGCTTGATGGTACGCTAGCAAGAGTCGCTTCCCCGATAAAAATACTTTCTCACTACGTAGATATTTCTTAATATTTTTCACCTATGCTCTATCAACAAATACACAATCTTCTATGCGAACTCCAGATTTCTTTTAGTGAAATACAACATGAAGCTTCAACTTCTTGCGACCACTCAAAAGAACTCAGAAGCAAAGCCTGACTCGTAGGAGTAGGAAGTAAAAATATCGTATTTCACGCAAAATGAAACTTTTATGTTGTTACAACACTTTGAGATAAAGATATCAAAGCTCGTAACTTCAAGCACGAGTTTGGAACAAAAGATATACGATTTGCAAGCCAAGAGGAAATAAGTGCTCAAATAGGAGCAGCGATTGGAAGTATTCCACCATTTGGATTTTCCAATAAGACCATTCCTGTGTATGTTGATGAAGAAATATTTTCTCACGAGTTCTTTTGCTTTAACCCATGAGACCCAACTTTAAGTGTTCAAATATCTACAGAGGATCTCAGGAAAGTTTATACTTCCCTTCAAAACCCTTGTACATTTTTTCGTTTTACTGAGGATACAAAAGAGTTTACTTCTCTCACACGTTAATATGGCATGACTATGAGTAGCTCCAGAGTGAGCAGGCGAAACGGTAGGAGAAACTCCGCAAACCCCTAAAGTTACTGCTACGAGACAAGAAGTAGCTCAGAGTATGGAACAATATGCTCAGGCTCTGGTTGTACAAATACAGTCAATGGAACAACAGACTATCGCTCTTATACAGGTATTTCAAGGAAGTTATGGCAAACAGCTTCTCCTCCAACAAATAGCTCTTGATGCAATATATGCAAATCTATGAGTGTTTATACGAGACTTCACATGAAAATATAGTTTTGGATACTTCAAAACACAAGATCCTGAACTCTTGCATCTCATACGACTTACACAGATACAACTTGATGCACAGTTTGAACAGGCAAAGAAAAACATAGACGCCTATATCAATACACACTTTCAATAAAAAAGAGGCCGAAGCCTCTTTTTTTTAGTTTTTTGGGATGACTGCCTCTATAGCAGCAAATGTTGCCTCTTTTCCGTGAGGTACGACGATGGTGAGACTATCTCCTATCTCTGCTTTAAAGTGCGTTACAGCGGCTGTGAGTACATTGTATGTTACTCCTTCAGCTACTACTATAAACTTTGCATTATCTTTTGCGAGAAGTCCTACTTTTGTTTCTCTCTCTATTGGAAGTATTTGTTTATACAGCATTCTTCCTGTTGGGTCTATCGTAAGTTTGAGTCTGTCACCTTGAACAAGTTTCGACTTTGAAGCATAGTTTACAGGAACAGGATATTTGTGTCCGTCAGACCCCAACATCTCTTCCCCAGTAAATACTCCCTCAATAATCTTGTCTTGACCACTTTTATATGAATGGAGTCATTGAGTATCGAGATCTACTGGTGCATCTAGGTCAATAGCTTCTTCACCAAGCACGTCGGTAAGTATCTTCTTTGCGTTACGAATAGACTTTTCAGCTGATATAATGAAGTCTTTTATTGCTTGAATCTTCTTCTTTTCCATAATTTTGTTTTTATTTAGACAATTGGGTACATAGTAAATTTTATTCAAAATATGTGATTTTGTAAACAAAATCTCGTTTACTTTTTGTGAAAGTACGTTATAAAATTTATTGTACTGTAACAAACGATTGGATATATGGGTAGAAAAGGAGAGTTACATATATCCCTATAGCCAAAAATGGTCAGAAAGGAATCATGGTATTTACTCTTCATTTTACTTTTTCAATGAGTTTTTTATAAACAATGATTGATATCCCAATAATACTTCCAGAGATATAGGTGAGAAATACTCCATAAAATGAGAGACTCATTCAGAGAACTAACCCCATAAGTATAGCTATTCTTAGGTCTCAACCTCAAAGCCATGCTCCTGAACTTACAAATATTTGAAGGTAGAAAAACAAGAAAATCGCATATGCAGCAACTACTCCAGAGATAACCGGGAGTGATGAGAATGGAGTGTTAAATCATTCTCTGAGTCATAGAAGTAATAGTCCTGAAAGAGCAAGTATAAGAAAGTCGTATTTTTCTGTCAGTCCTTGAGTCATGATCACGTACATTCAAAGGATGATAGAGGCAGCAACAAGACTTCATAGCACTCCTATAAAAAACGAGTTTTGTGAGAGAGTAAACTTTGGAAGTATCTGCATTTCTGGAAAAAATGATTGCCCCATAAGTACACAAAATGCTCCAATAATAGCGATAACTAAGATTTCCTCAGGGATTTCTAAAAAGAGAATATCATAAAATGAGAGGACTACTAAACAAAAAGTGAGAAACAAGAGAAATACGAGTTTTCCTATTTCTAAAAAGTTTCCTCAGATGACATACAAGGCGTCAACTCCAAAGTATCCAATCCCTGCAAATGCTAGTCACATAGTAATCTCCAAAAGTGGATATATATGCGATACTTTTGTGTCACACTGACGACACTTTCCCCAGTGAAGAAGGTATGAAAAGATAGGTACAAGATCTCGAGCTCCGAGAGTTTTTTGGCAACTTGTACAGTGACTTCTCCCTCCCCACATACCTTTTTCTCAAGACTTAAGACGATAGATGATGACTGAAGCAAAGCTCCCAAATAAAGTTCAAAATACAAAGAGAAATAACACAAACGAAGCGAGCATACGAGGATAGTTACAAATATTTGTTTGATTATATATTTGAAGTGAAAAAAAACAAAAAAGAGTAGCAAAAGCTACTCCTTGAAATACATAAAAATACTTACCCTTTTTTGATTTCTTTCATCTTGAGTACTTCGTGTTTTTTTGTTACCTTGTTATACTTTCTTACAGAAAGTTTCTTTCCTTGTTCAAAGTTTTTCTTTTGGATGTTTGTTACGTGTACGAGATTACCAGTTTCTGGGCTATAAAATCATACGATTGTTCTTTTTCCTTTTGCCATAATAAGTGTGTGTATTAGTTAAAACGTGGGGATTATATAAAGAAAATATCTAAAATCAAGTTTTTGTTTTTTCTTTCACTGACTTTTAAAAATATACTATTTTTTAAACTTTATCGCATCAAGTATCTTCCCTGCTATGGTAGTAGATGCTTTTGTGTTGAGCTTTCTAGCCTCTAGGTACCCGTCAAGCGCAAGAGCGATAAGTGCTATAGTGGGGTATACATAGGTCAAAGGAGTAGGTTTTTCTATAGGACTATGGTACGCAAATCTCTCAATAAGTGAGATAATCCAAGCTCAGAAAAGTCCCCAACCAAGAAGTTTTCTTTCTGCGTTGTTGTATATGTATCCTCCTCATCCTGTGATAAGGTTTAGCAGTGCTGAGAGCCGTGGTTTTTTCATGGTATAGGTTACTAAATTTTCATAATGTCAGCCTCTTTTTTCTTGTAGAGTTCATCTATCTTTTTATTTGCTTCATCTACAAGTTTTTGAAGATCTTTTTCATATCATTTTAACACATCTTCTCCAACTGTTTTTTCTTTTTGTGCGTGCTGTATATCTTTGAGTGATTCTCCTCTCGCATTTCTTACACCTACTTTCGCTTCTTCTGCCATATTTCTCGCTATTTTTGTAGCATCTCTTCTTTTATCTTCCGTAAGTGGTGGTACTTTTATCATGACATTGTCTGCCATACTTTGTGGGTTCAATCCTACATTTGCGTCAGTAATAGCTTTTGCAATAGCATGTAAAATACTCTTATCCCATGGTTGGATAGTCAAAGTAAAGTTGTCTAAAAGACTGATACTTGCACAGTTTTTGATAGGTTGAAGACTTCCGTATTGTTCTACGCGAATATCCTCAACCATCGCTGGGTTGGCTCTTCCTAGCTGAAGTTTTCCAAATTCCGATTCTAGATGATGTATCGTTTTTTTAATTCCCTCTTGTGCTTTTTCTAGCATACAATCTATAAAATAATAAAGATGTCGGGATTATATTCGTTTCAAAGGAAAATGCAATATCCCCCCTCCCCTAAAATAGAGTTTTGTATTTTCAAAAACTTCGTATGATAGTATCTCTTCTTTATGATATTTTTATGAAGTCTCGTACAAAAGTTATTTCTTTCCTTTTTTTAGCCATATTTTTGGCTATCTTTGGAGTCGTGTGTATCAACCTCTCTATCACTTCATTTGCCCAAAATTATATGTATAGATGAGAAGAAAAGATGTTTTGAATCGTCTTATGAGCGAGAGTCAGAGGACAAAATCCGTCAGATATTCTCAAAGATAGACTTGATAGTGCTTTTGAACTCTATACTCAAAAAAAGATACAAAAAATCCTTGTGAGTGGAGATAATAGCACACAAGGATATGATGAAACAACTGTCATGCAACAGTATCTTGTGGCGAAGTGAGTCCTACAGTGAGATATATTTATGGATTTTGCAGGGTTTGATACATATGATTCTTTTTATAGAGCAAAACAAATTTTCTCTGTAGAAGATGCTATAGTATTTACCCAACAGTTTCATCTGGCGAGAAGTGTGTATATTTGAAAAAAACTTGGGATTGATGTGGTATGATACCCAAGCGATAAACATACATATGTAAAAATAGAGTCTTTTATGACTCGAGAGATATTTGCTCGTGTAAAAGCCTTTTTTGATGTGCAAATATTTCATAGTAAACCCAAATTTTTAGGAGATAAAGTACGTGGGTAATCTGAATAATAGTGGTAATTTTACAAAGTATAAAAGTTGCTTTGAAAAATTTTAAGAAAACCTTACTCTAAAGAGTGTGTAAAACATAGAGTAAAAACTCCTAAAAAACTCCCCTATGAGATGTATCGTGAGCCCCGTTGAATCTGCGAGTGTTGAGATAGTTGAGACGCAGGAAGTAAGAAGTATATGAAAGTGACTCCTTATCTATGTAGGTGTGAGCCAAGAAGATATCGCTAAGAGTTGAGAAAAAGAGTTTTTTGAAAAAGTTGTACATAAAATAGCTCACACAAAGTTGTTTCACTCAGAAGAAACTCAAAAAATAGATACTTCCTTGATAGATTTTCATTGAGAGATACTATGTATTTCAAACTTTACTCTCTATGGGAACTTCAACAAATGAACCAAAGTAGATTTTTGAGAGTGAGCCAAATTTCAAGAGGCAAAGACCGTATACGAGTGTTTGTGTACTCTCTTTAAAGACCAGTGAATCCCACTTAAGACTTGAGAATTTTGAGCAAAAATGCGAATAAAAAGTGAAAACCTCGGCCCACTCAACTATATATTTGAATACTAAAGTTATGAAAACTATTATCCCAAAGTTCCTCAAAAAGGACTTTTATACCCACACAGGGTGACACTTAAAAAAAGCATTTTTAAAGAAAATATGCAAAAAACGATTTTGGATATATCTTTTTGCTATCCTTTCTTGACTCTATCTTGTAGTTTTAGCAAATGCCCAAGATGTAGAAACGTATATATCTTTTCCATGAACAAAATACTTTTGGAGAAATCACTCTCAGACGCAACTTCAGATGGAAAATATTCACCTTTCACTTGCTCAATGAGAAGTAACCTGAGTGTACTTAGATGCCAAAGCAGAAAAAACTATCTACTACTTTCATGGAAATGGAGGACCTCTCCCGTTTTTTTATGCAGATCTTTTATATCTACGTTCTCTATGATACAACGTTGCTGCACTCGAGTACCCAGGGTTTAATGGGACTTCTGGAAAACCTTATGAAGAAACCCTCAGAATTGCTTCACAAGAGTTTTTTGCCTACTTACAAAAAGAGAAATGATTGACTGAGGAAAATACTATTGCCTTGGGATATAGTATAGGAAGTGGTGTAGCTCTTAATTGGGCAAAATATAAAAATATTGATCGACTTATTTTAGCAGCCCCACTCCCCTCTCGCTATGATATGTCAAAGAAACAGTTTGGCTTTGTGATGCAAAAACTCTTTTTTCTCAAAAATTCGTTTGATAACATAGAAAGTATACAAACGATAAAATCTCCTATATTGGTAATACACGGAAATGAGGATAGTGTCATACCACTTGCTGATGGAAAGCGAGTATGGCAATCATCTGAAAGTGAGCAAAAATACTTTATCGAACTTGACGGGGTTGGACATAATGGGATTTTGAACGAACATGATGATATTTTTAAAGAATATATACAAACTTTTTTAACTACTTGAAAACTTAGGTCTCGTTATATATATCTGGATGAGTACGAAAGAAAACTTGAGAGAGCTCGAAAAAACTCTCCAAATCTAGATTTTCAAAACGACTTTTCTGTTACAAAATATATTGATCCAAGCACTCCATTTACTTTTTCTCAATATGTTCCTGAAAACCTCGTTTTAGTCACAGATACCTATATACAGTCAAATAAGACTGCATATATGAGAAAAGATGCATTTGATGCTCTTAAAGAGCTTTCTATAGCATTTCATACACACTTTTGAAAAAATCTTTCTATCGTAAGTGGATATAGAAGTTTTGAATACCAAATGGGGATAAAACAAAAGTGATGCCCAGACCACCTGTGTGCCAACCCATGACACTCAGAACACCAGTCATGACTTGCTGTTGATCTGTTTGAAGCATCAACTCAAAAAGAGTTTCTTTCAAATGCTCAGTACGCTCTGTACTTTGATTGGCTCTCTAAAAACGCTCATACGTTTGGTTTTACAAACTCCTATCAAAAAGGGCCTGCCGTTGATGGGTACTCTATAGAACCTTGGCACTGGAGATATGTAGGGAAAGACTTTGCCACCTATCTCAAAGAAAATGAACTTACTTTTGGAGAGTTCTATAAGAACATAAAAAAACAGTAAGCAAACTGATTTTCCTTTCTTTTTTCACCTTTTTCCATAGACTAGGCTTTCTTATATCATAAATACGTATGTATGAAAAATTGATCTTTAGCTCTAATGCTTTTACTTGCTATTGGAAGCTTTGCAAATGTATACGCTTCTGATGGAGCTGATGACTCTATGAATGATGAAACAGAACAGCACTCTAGTATGGATGATAGTTCAAGTGATGACGATGCGGGTATGGATGACAGTTCTCATAAAGAACCAGTAACAAAGTTTAACGTGAGTGAGAAAAAAAGGAAAGACGATACTATGGAACATGCAAAACCTGCTATGCCACAACTTACAGAAGACCAAAAAGCTCAACTAGAAGCTCTCAAGACTGAGTTTAAGGCAGCTTTAGAAGAGATAAAAAAAGCTATGGATGCTGCTACAACAGAAGACGAGAAAAAGGCTCTTATGGAAAAGATGAAAGCAGTTATGGAAGACCATAAAAAAAAGATGCAAGAGATAGTTCCTATGATGGGAGAAATGCAAGATAAAATGAAAAATATGCCGAAGTCAGGTGATGGTATGATGAGCGATGAAATGAAGAAAAAAATGCAAGAAATGATGAAGAAGAAAATGGAAGGAATGAAAAATCCAACGATGGGAAGTGGAAGCATGATGAATGATGATATGAAAAAGAAAATGGAAGGAAATGGGAGAGATGGAGGGAAAGGAAAATATAAAGAAATGTTTGCAAAGAAACTCGCTGGAAAACTCGAGGGAATGACTACTGAAAAACTTCAAAGTATCTTAGGAAAACTTGAGACTACAGAAGCAAAAATCAAAGAAAACTCAAGTATGGATGAAGCAAGAAAGACAAAACTTCTCGCTCAACTTGGTGCTCTCAAGGAAATAGTAAGAGAAGCAATCGACCAAAAAGATACTGAGTCAGAACTCAATCTTGATGAACTCTTTCAATAATTAACATTTCTCACAAAAAAAGATGCCTTTGGGCATCTTTTTTTATACTGTTGTTTGCTGGAGTTTTTTCTCTTCTTCTTGCTGTATTTCTTGTTCTATTTGGTTTTCGATTTCTTTTTGTATCATTATTTGGTGAAGCATTTGTTTCTTTTTTTTCTTTTCTCTTCCTTCTAAAAAAGAAGATTTAAATTTGAATATAGTAGGAATACCAAGAAACACGAGGAATATCATCAAAGCTACCAGTCCTGCTAAAACTCAAAGTTCAACAACTCAAAACTCAGAGAGATGAGTTATTTGTTGAAGTATCGTTTCAGATGATGTATACGAGTATTCGAAACCTTGCATATTTATTTATTAAAGGCCATTTTTACATCTTTGTCTTCCTTTTTTGGAACATCAAAACTCGATTCGATGAGTTCTCCAGTTACTACAAGTCTCTTGAGAGTTGTTCCTATTGGCCAACACGTCATGAGGCTTATTTCGTTTTTCTTGTTATCTCTTTTGAGAACAGATACATCTCCAGGACGAATCACTTGTTTTTCACGTATCTTGTATACGTATTTCTTTTGATCGTAGTATACGATAATCGTGTCATCAAACACTACTTTATCCAAAAGTGCAAACACATCGTTGTACTCCCCTGGAACCCAAGGAAAGTTTGAAGAATGTCCAAAGAGGAAGGTTGTACCATTGTTTCCTGGTTTTGCACTTCCTGGGTATCTCACAACCCCTTTTTCAAGTTCTTTCATAAAGATATCTTGTAGTTCACTTGGATCAGTTATTCTTTTTTTTGCTACATCCACCATAGGTATATTTTTTCCAAGTTTTGGGATAACGATTCTATTTTCAAACGGAGTTATCTCAATGTCGAGTGGAGTATCGCTCTTGTTTGACTTTGCTACGAGTCTCTTGATAGAGTGTTGTGTCCCATACAAAGTATCATCTGTAGTAGATGTTGTGTGAATATCTGGAGCTGTTTCTGACTTTTTTGCAGTGATAGATGTTGCTAACACTGAAGTTAAAATCTCCTTTTTGTTGTTTTCGAGTGCTTCAGGGTTGAGGTAGTTTGCTGCTAAAACATAGTATGCCTTATAGTTTGAAACTAGTAGAAGTGCTGCAAATATGAGTGACGAAGTCAATGAGAAATGGAACACAAGTTTTACCGCTTCAAAAGCTTTTTTTAGTCCATCGATCACCTGTGGCACCTCTCTTTCTACCTCTCTATCTATATTCGCCAGAACTTCTGACGCTTGGTAAGTATTTTTTGCTGATGCTTCAGTAAAAATTGCTTCTCTTGATTCTGGTTGTGTAGCATCTACTTGCTCTTGTACAATTTCTTCTAGGATAAGGTCGTCAAGAATATCTATTTGGGTGTTCTTCATATGTATATTTATTTTTATTTTTCTTTTAAAAATTGTACCATACTCCAAAGAAAAACTCAAAAAAATGCCTGTTTTTAGAAAGAATTTGAATTTTTCTATATTTGTCGTAATATATGTCCAAGAATTTCCCTTACTTTGATGCGAGTATTATGGCCAAGAAATATGAAAAAAGTTCTTGAGGTATTGTGTATAGAAAATCTTGAAATAAAATCGAGGTTCTTCTATTAAAGTGGCTCAACTCTCGTCAAGAAGAAGAGTTTGTTATCCCGAAGGGAAAGTTTGAAGAAGGAGAGATAGCAAAAGAAACAGCAGTAAGAGAGATAAGTGAAGAAACTGGACTTGCCCAAAAAGACCTAGAAATCATCAAGTTCATGACAAAACTCTCATATACCTTTACTGCAGGACATCTGGAAAACAATCCTGTTATAGAGAAAGATGTATATCTTTTTCTCGTAAGATACAACGGAACAGCCGAACCAGTGGTGAGAAAAGAAGAGAGGTTTACGGGGTACAAATGGCTCCCTATAGAGGAAGTAAAAAAAGTAGAAGCTAAGTTTGATCTCCCAAGCCTCATAGGAAAAAACAGAGTATATTTTATTTAAGCTATATTACAGTTCTCCAGAACATAAGTACTTGTGATTTGGGATTTGGAATATAGGATTCCATGAATTATTTTATAAATTTGATGTATGGTAGATTTTTTTTATAGAGGAAGTGATATCGTCATTTCAACCACTAAAGAAAAGAAAGAGATAGTGTTTAGTACTGCTACTCACAGTGTATCACTTGATGGATATGATGTAACTTTTCCAGGAGAATATGAAAAATCTGGGATACTTCTTGAAGTGAAGGAATATGGAGAAAACCTTTTTTATAGATTTCTTGTACTTGGATATCATGTAGTTATCGTGCAAAATGACAATTTTGAGCTTACAGAAGATATACTTTGATTTTTTGGGGATGTTGATGTACTTATTATCAAAGGAACAAAAGCTGCAGTAAAGATATACGAAAGTATCGAAGCAAAACTCGTAGTTCCTTTTGGAGAAGAAAAAGAAATATTTCTCAACTCTTTAGCGCAAAACAAAGAAGCAGTGGCTACCTACAGAATAAAAGGAGAACTCAATGGTGAAATAACAGAGTTTGTAAACCTCCAATAGTTACTTTTTTTAAAAAACTCATAGGCCATTTAAGGGGGAAAAAACATTGACATATTTAGTTAATATGTTATTATTGTTTTTGAACATTCTACAATATGCATGCAGCGATACAAGTCCCTACAACTGATTTTAACTGAACTGCTACTAAATGAAGCCCTATACTGGCAGCAGAAGAGCGTATTAATGCTGCTCAAACTATCTTTACACAAAAAGTAAATACTCTTATATCATCAAACTATCGTGACTTTAGTGAAAGTGACTCAAAAATTCTCACAGAAATATTTGATGAGATTCAGGCACTTATGAGGGAACGTAACCTCCAAATAGTTGCTATTCTCAATGAAAGCAATGGAATTGATGTAAAGAAAAAATTTGATTTTACTTGAGGATTAAGAATCCCGAAGTCAGTGATTGAAAGTTGGCAAGATAGAGAAATACAAGACTTCTTCTCGCCTAGTAATTGATTTGTTCGAGAAGAATGAGAATATCTTGCTCGCTGATACCAATACTATTTTAATTTTTTGAAAACTCCTTTCAACCCCTCATGATTTAAAATTTCTGATTGGATAGAAGAACTAGCAAAATATTGTGAGACTACTAAAAAGCTTTTACAAAAATTTGATGGAAGAGAAATACAATCTCTATCCCAAGATGAACAACTCGTTCTTGCATGACTTTTAGAGCATAGAAAAAATACCCTTTTCCAGCTCAAAAATATTCTCTCTTTTTTAAGTGATAAAGACTTTTTTGCGCGACAAGTCGCTGGTGCAGATATTACTCCTAGTAGCCATATTCATTGATTTCTTCCAAAAGAATATCTCCCTATAGATTTTATGAAAGAAATTACTCGTATTGATGAGGAACTAACAAGACTTACTTTCTACTACGGAGACACAATCTTACAAGTAAAAAATAATTATGTTCTAGATTTTCAAGAGCAGTATACGGCAGAAGATGCTTTATGAAAAGTGAAAGACTATATGAGCGAGATTGAGACCTCTATGAGTGTTCTTCCTGAAAAAAAGGAAAACGAAACAGATGAAAAATACAAAATGAGAACAGGATATTCTCAAACATATAAAACAAAGAGATATCGAAGGCTCATGTCCAAAATTATTCGCCCAATTAGAGAGGAAGATAATTTCCTCAATCAAGCACTCACATCTTTTCTTGTTGCATCAAATATTCCTGAGGAAAATCAAAAATTGCGCATCTATTGAATGCTCTATGGTGGAATAGAAATACCTTTCGTCGCAAAATATATTTTTAATAGATTTTTTGGAAAAAAAGCTGAAAAGATGAATGTTGAACATTTACTTGCTTCTAGCTATGCAAATAGAACTATTAAAAACATATCTGCAGGAAGTAACTATATTTGATATCCTCAAAGTACAGATGCAGCGCCAGAACTTCAAGTAGTATTGGACGACAATGTTTGGAAGTGAAATACTCTTAATACCATTGGGAATATCTTATCCCAAGGTGGACCTATTATATCGTGAGCTTCACAAGTTTGACTTAGAAGAAGACTTTTTAACTGACTGTTTGACGGAAACAATATGATAGCTTTTCTTTCAAAAATACCTACTGCTTCTTCTGTCCTCCCTATATTGAAAGCTTGAGAGAAGTATAAACATGGGAGTAGCAGTTATAAATCTATGATTCCTTACTATTTAAGAAATCCTAAAAGACTTCCTAACTTTAAGGGAAAAACATAACAAAAAGCGAGAACAATACATTCTCGCTTTTTATATATCTTTAAAAACTCAGGGCTGACATTCGAATCTACAAAAAAACTAGGATATTTCTACTATCCTAGTTTTGTGTCTTATAATGGCTCTGGAATAAGGGATTCGGTCTTCGTTACAAGCTGTTTCACAGCTAGTAACTCTCGACCCGTCAGTAATTGCTCCTCATTGTCGCAATTAATTTTTTTCTTGGCTGACCACCAGAAAAAAATCAGGGCTGACATTCGAATCTACAAAAAAACTAGGATATTTCTGCTATCCTAGTT